>CAZIQW010000026.1:11586-12482 GCA_964541585.1 uncultured Dehalococcoidales bacterium
AAAGCGGCAAAGATAAAGGCGAAGATGAATTTGATTCCGAGGAAGACGAGGATATTCCGGAAGAGGAATAATCCGTAAGATAACGGTTGCCGGCTGGAAATTTCAATTATTAGTATGAGAAAAATAGACCGGTAGCTGATACCTGATAATTAATTGGCTGAGGAAGAGTAATATGAGACATGGCGTAGTAAGCAGGAAATTTGACAGGTCTACCAGTCACCGGCAGCTAATGTTCCGGAACCTGGTTACTGAAATACTGGATCATGAGAAAATTAAAACTACCGAGCCCAAGGCTAAAGCCGTCCGTGGTATGGCAGAAAAAATGATTACGCTGGCCAAGGCCGGCGATTTGAATGCCCGGCGTCAAGCTTTGGCTTTTATACCGGATAAACGAGTGGTTGAAAAATTATTTGCCGAACTTGGCCCCAGATACGCCGAGAGAAAAGGCGGCTATACGCGCCTGGTCAAACTGGGAAATAGAGTTGGTGATGGAGCCTCCATGGTCCAGATAGAGCTGGTAAAATAGGGGAGATGGAATAGTTGTGAGTTATGAGTGATGAATTAAAGAAAGAGATTTCTCTTTTACCTGAAACTCAAAACTCTAAACTCAAAACTAAGGTTGTTCTGGTTCTGGAATACGATGGAACCAATTATTGCGGGTTTCAGTTCCAGACAAATGGACCTACAGTGCAGGATGAGGTTGAAAAAGCTTTAAGCAAATTAACAGGTGAAAACATCCGGATTGTAGCTTCGAGCCGGACGGATACCGGAGTTCATGCCAGGGGGCAGGTAATTAGTTTTTGGACCGGTTCGAATCTAAACATTGGAACCTTTGTTAAAGGGTTGAATTATTATTTGCCGCAGGACATAGCGGTAAAAGCATCTTACAAAGTTAA
>CAZIQW010000027.1:0-12393 GCA_964541585.1 uncultured Dehalococcoidales bacterium
TTTCACTGCCAGCTATACCGGATTTGCGGCCGGAGAAGGTTTATCGGATATCAGTGGGAGCCCAGCCTTTACTACAGCGGCCACCCGGACCAGCCTGGCAGGAAAATATGATATTGTTCCCTCACTGGGAACCTTAAGCGTTGCTAATTACAGTTTCACCTTCAGGAATGGTACTTTGACGATAAGGTCAACCGGTGAGGGTTCAAACTCGGGAGGAGTCAATTATGCTCCCGTTAATATACCAGAAGAGATTACCAGGAAACAATTAGTTCCGGAGTGCCTGAAAGTGAATTTCCTGGGTAATACATTCAGTGTAGAGATATCCGAAGAAGGTGCACTTCTGGAACAACTCGTTGCCTTCAGTCCGGATGGGGTCAACCAGATGGTAATACCCCAGGGTACTATCGCACTTGATAGTAATGGCCGGATTGTCCCCATTATAGATGTAAAGGAAACCGGCATGCCTCCTCTATCAGAAGACCAGGTCGGGATAAGCCAGGCGTACAGCTTTCAACCTTCCGGGGTTAATTTCTCCCAGCCGATTACTATTACTCTGGGGTATGGAGTCAATGAAATTAGTCAGGGAATCAGTTCCGTTGGGTTGGCCTACTACTCTGACAGTGATGGATGGATAATTCTGCCGACCGGCGGTGCTCTGGCCGCTTTGGGCCAGTCGACCGGCATCGTCGACCACTTTACGGTTTTCGCTGTCATTGCTGAGCGGGCTCCAGCCAGCTTCTACCTAAGTAACCTGGAAGTCTCATCTTACACCGAGAAAATCTGGGAAACAGTATCGTTCGTCATAACCAACGGCCAGAGGGCTCATCTTAATGTGGATGTAGTCAATGACGGCGGCATGCCCGGAATCTATCAGGGTACTCTCAAGATAAATGGTCGAGATGCGGAAGACAGATATGTGATGCTGAATCCCGGCCAGGAGGGTAAATTGTTCTTTAACCTGCACGGGCTGGAACCGGGTCATTATACCGTAGAGATTGGCGGTTTACAGGGGGAGCTGACCGTCCAGAGACTATATAATTACTATGGAATATCGGGTTTTTCCCTGCTTCTGGTGTCAGCTGTCTCCGCACTGGTAATCTTCGTAAGAAGACGCAGGGTATAGATAATTAATCCAGTATTCCGGAAGCGAGTGTAAAAACCTGGTTCTGAATGGATAAGAAAAGCTCTAATCTTTCAAAGGATTAGAGCTTCCTGTCTAACGTCGGTTGATATCTTAGCAGTTCTAATCAGTCAGCAGTTGACTGATAGCGGAATCAGCTTCGATTGTCTTGATGTCGTTTCCCGGGGTAATACGGGCGGTCGTTTCAATTGCACTCCGGACTTCATCATTGATTTTGCCGTTACCGTTGCGGTCGTCAGCAATACCGTATAGCAGTGCAGCCAGGCCGCTGACGTGAGCCGTGGCAAATGAGGTGCCGCTTTTATATCCATATTCATTACCGGGTAAAGTAGAGTAAATTGCGTTACCGGGAGCAGCTACATCTACCCATTCCTTATCATAGAGCAGGGGGCCGACCTGACCGTTTTGATTTACGGAGGCTACAGCGATACAATTCGGATAGTAAGCCGGATAAACCGGGGCAAAGGAGTGATTACTGGCTGCTGCCACTACCACCGCTCCTTTTTCCCAGGCATAATTTATTGCCTCCTCCAGTGCGTGAGATGTCTCAGGAAATTCGATACTGATGTTGATTACAGCCGCTCCGTTTTCTGCAGCCCATCTGATTCCCTTGATAACAGAGTTTAAATCGACTACACCGGTATCGTCCGCCACTTTTACATTTAGTAACCGGCTGAAGGGTGCGATACCGGCGATGCCGAGACTATTATTGGCATTGGCGGCGATAATACCGGCGATATGGGTACCGTGACCCTTTATACCGCTTGAAGAAGGACTGCCGGAAAAATTGATTTCAGTGACTACTTTGCCCTGGAGGTCTTCCTGCGTACAATCAATCCCGGCATCCAGAATGGCTACCGGAACTTCTCGCTGTATTATCGGCGCCAGCTCCGCATACGGCGGCAGTTGCATCGCATTCAATGCCCACTGTTGCCCGTAATACGGGTCGTTGACTTCGGTGGCGTCGACAGGCATGTTCGAAGTCTCAAGGGAGGGGATTTCACCGGTAATTATTTCCGACCCTTCGGATACCCGGTTCCGGGAAGCATCAAACAGCGTATCATTTCCGGCTGCATCAATTGCTGGAGTCTTCGCGAAACATTGCAGGGAAAAGACAATACTGACAGCTATTAAAATGGGTAAGGTAAACTTCAGGCTTCTCATATATAATTATATAAATATATTGCCTGTTAAACTTAACATATGCTGACATCAAAGCTAATAGCTCGATAGTTTGAAAAGTAATAGGAATTTGGTCATGCACGGGAGAAATAGTAAAAAGCAGGAAGCCTGAAGTGGAAAGTTAACCTCTGTCTCGCCGGATTCTCCAGCTGATAGGGCGACCGGCCGGTCGCCCTCGGAAAAGACATGCTGTGCTACTGCAATGAATTAGAAATTGTTGCTTTGGAGAGAGAAGAGCCTCACAAAGATGTAAGCATGGATCTTTTAAATCATCAGCGAAGCCGAATTACCGGAATACTGCTTAATAGTGCGCCGGAAGTGGTAACCATATATAGAGAGTGTCACCAAAAGGGGGAATGACCTGGGGCGGGAAAATAGAGTAGAAACAAGTAGACTCCAGAAGTGTTTCCTTCCCTTTTCACGGACGCCCATAAACCACAGACAGTTTAAAAACCCCTGCATATTCCAGCGGCCGGAATGCACACGCCAGGTTTTTGGGTTGGGGTTATATTCATTAAAGAGGGTCTTGATGCGTGCATAATAATTGCGAGGCGCATAGATGGTGTTCAGTATCTCTTCATAACCGCGAATCAGGACTTCAGGGTCCATTTTGGGCGTGAAATTCAGCGAAAAATCAGTGTTATTGCAGGAACTTGCTTTGATTAACCGGTTTTCCGCTTTAAGCCTCTGATACAGCCGGGTGCCTTTTGGAGCATTGAGCAGCCCTACCATGGCTGTAACGATGCCGCTCTTCTGTATAAAATTAATTTGATCCTTAAAAATGGAAACAGGGTCATGGTCAAAACCGACGATAAAACCTCCCATCACCTCAAAGCCATGATTCTGTATGGTTTTAACTGAAGCTATTAAATCGCGACTGATATTCTGTTTTTTATCACATTCGGAGAGGCTGGCCTTGTGGGGGGTTTCGATTCCTATAAAGACTTTGCTGAATCCGGCCTCGACCATAAGCTGCATTAATTCCGGATCATCCGCCAGATTTACTGAGGCCTCGGTTAAAAGGTTAAACGGGTGCTTTCGCTGCCGCATCCAGTCGATTATCGCCGGTAAAGTTTCTTCCTTTAATTTCTTCTTGTTGCCGATGAAATTATCATCGACAAAAAAGAGGTCTCCCCGCCAGCCGGTTTTATAAAGCGATTCCAGCTCTGCCATTACCTGCTCTTTGTCCTTGGTGCGTGGAATATGACCATCCAGCGAGGTGATATTACAGAATTCACAGTTAAACGGGCAGCCCCGGGAATATTGTAAATTCATAGCGGAATAATGGCTCATCTTGATCAGAGACCACATGGGTATCGGAGTGCTGGTAATCGGCGGATGGGCGTCGGTAGAATATACCTTCCGGGGACTGCCTTTTTCCAGGTCAGCGAGAAAGAGGGGTAATGTGATTTCAGCTTCGTTAAGAATAAAATGGTCCACACCGGTAAACTCATCCGGCTCAATGGTGAATAAGGGGCCCCCGGCTACTATTCTGGTACCCAGGTTATTGCAGCGCCGAATTACTTCTCTCACCGCATCTTTCTGGACTACCATAGCACTGATGAAAACGTAGTCCGCCCATTTGATGTCGATATCGGTGAGCGGCTCTACATTCATATCCACCAAACGTTTCTCCCATTTTTCGGGTAGCATTGCGGCGACGGTTAAGGCGCCCAGGGGGGGGAAAGAAGCTTTAATGGAAACAAATCTTAGAGCATGTTTAAAACTCCAGAAAGTATCCGGATACTGAGGATAAACCAGTAATATCTTCAAAATATTCTCCATTTATATTTAGAATATACGGGTTGTAAACCTCCAACCCGTATCGGCCCTGATTTCGCCGAACAATATCAACAGTATATCATGGTGGATAAGCAATCACAAAAGGGCACTGCTACTATTCCTCACTTAACTTATCAGGGGAATAAGGAGAATTTTTGATCCCTTCCCCTCCGAGAATAGGTCAGGGGGCAAGATTAGCCGGTATGGGCTGAGCGATGACTATTTTTATATAAAATCGCTCTGGGAATTATTAATAGAATTATTGCATTTATCGTGTTGTATGCTATAATAAATTGCGTCTATTGTGCAATGAGCCGATAGAAAAATAGAATATGGGGAATGTAAGGAATAAATGGTAACAAAAGACGAATCTACAACCGATGAACAATTGATTGGTAATGGCTATGAACTGGTGTTCATTATACACCCGGAGGTCGCTGATGATGCTCTTGACCCGTTAATTGAAAATATAACCCAGTATATTACCGGAAAGGGTGGTACTGTTGACGAAGTGGCCCGCTGGGGCCGAAAGAAGCTTGCCTATCCGATAAAACACCTGATGGAAGGCAACTATGTTATGATCAAGTTTAATCTTGATCCGTCAGCCAACAGAGAGCTTGAAAACAGTCTGAAAATCTCCGAAAAAATTATACGCTATCTGCTGATTAAACCTGATTAGTAAGGAGGCGCAAAGCATGGATAACCAGCAATCAGCAAGAGGTAGTTTCAGGTCGTCTAACAGCTTAAACAAGATAATGATAATCGGCAATTTGGGGGGTGACCCGGAAATGCGTTTCACTCCCACCGGGAGCCCTGTGACTTCATTTAATGTTGCCACTAACTGGTCGTATAACAGCCCTGATGGTGAACGTAAAGAAGAAACGGAATGGTTCACCGTTGTTGCCTGGAACCGGTTAGCGGAAACCTGCAACCAGTTTTTAATGAAGGGTCAGAAGGTATACGCTGAAGGAAGATTGCGTAATCGTACCTGGGAAGGTCAGGACGGACAAAAACATTCGAGGATGGAGGTTATTGCCAATAGGGTTATCTTTTTGGATAAAAGGGCAGCATCTTCGTTTTCCGATGATAAACCGGATGATGTGGAATCCGGTGATATCGAACCTCAAGATATACCATTCTAGAATAGGGGAGAGCGAATTAAAAGTTAAAGGTTCAAAGTTGCAAGTTTAAACAATAATCGAGTTTTAACCTTTAAATTTACATAATATAGAGGGAGTATTAAGAGAGTGAGCGACACCAAGACTGGTAGGCCGAAGAGGAGATGGGAAGGTTCAAAGTATATTCCGAAGCGGAAAGTTTGTACCTATTGCAGCGAGAAGATTAATACTATAGATTATAAGGATGCGGCAAAATTGCGTCAGTATATATCGGACAGGGGAAAGATTGAACCCCGTCGCAAGACCGGCACCTGTGCTAAACACCAGCGCGCAATAGCAGTAGCTATTAAAAGGGCGCGGCATCTGGCATTATTACCTTATGTTCCATCCCATGTAAATGCTACAGGGGGAGTGGGAGTAAGATTTTAGGTAGCAGGTCATATAGGGGATAACAAATTTTGAAATATTTATATAAGGAAATACAGTGACCACGAAGAGAACCTGGCAGCCTAAAAGGTTGCCGCGCAAGAGAGAACATGGTTTTTTGAAGAGAATGAGCACCCGGGGTGGCCGGGCGGTATTAAAAGCGAGACGTTTAAAAGGACGTAAGAAATTAATTGTCGTTTAGCTGCTTCTTCGTCAAACCGGATAGTGAAGAAAAAAGAACGCCTGAAAAAACCGGAACAATATGCGCTGGTCTATAACAAGGGTTATACCCATACCAATCGTTTTCTGGTTTTAAAGGCTGTACCTAATCAACTTGAATTCTCCAGATATGGAATTTCTGTAAGTAAGCGTGTAGGCAATGCTGTAGTCCGCAACAGGGTTAAGAGAATCCTGCGAGAAATACTAAGGATGGCTGAGCTTTGCCCCGGATGGGATATAATATTTATCGCCCGGAGCCCGGCAGCGGAAGGCGACTATCATCAATTAAAAGAGTCTGTCTCAAATTTATTAACCCGGGCTCGTATATAATGGTGGAAGAATGAAAGCGCTGGCTTTAAGCATGATTAGGTGGTATCAGGTGACCATATCACCGGTAACGCCGAAACAATGCCGCTATCTACCCACCTGTTCCGCGTATACCTTTGAAGCTATCGACAAATACGGCGTAATTAAGGGAATCTGGATGGGAATGAAACGTATAGCCCGGTGCAATCCGTTTCATAAGGGTGGTTACGATCCGGTACCGTGACAGTTGAGACGGTGCAATTATTAAGAGAAGTGAGGGTAACTTTTAGTTGGACTTGAAACGGAAAAAGAGATTACTTGTCAAGATATCTATCCTTGTTGCGGTTCTCCTGGTTACGGTTTTAGTCTTTACCGGTTGTATACGAGGTATGACGCCCATTGGCTGGTCGGGTGTTACAATTAGCGATAGTACCCTGTATGCAGGCTCAAAAGAAGGCAGGTTAGTATCAGTTAACCTGGCTGCCAGTCCCCAGATGATTTCGTTTGCTGAACCTTTGAGAGCTGCTCCCACCGGGGGTGCCGGTTGCGCTTCGTCCGGTGGCGGTGGTGCCTGCGGTGGTGCTCCGCCAGCTGTGGCCATATATGGTACACCCGTTATTAGCGAAAATCTTGTTTATCTTGCCGGATATAACGGGAAAATATTTGCTTATAATGCAAATAACCTCCAGCAAAGGTGGGTATTTCCGGTTGAAGGTAATCTTGCTCCGATTGTCAGCGGCATCGCAGTTGCGGAAGATACCTTGTACTTCGGGGGTACAGATGGCAAGGTATACGCCCTGGATACAGAGTCTCCGGAGAGAAGATGGGAATTTACCACTGGTGGTGAAATATGGGCCACTCCCTTTGTCAGCAACGGTACTGTTTTCGTAAGCTCCTTTGACAAGAAAGTGTATGCGCTTGATGCGGCTACCGGCGACCTGAAGTGGGAGTTTGCTACTGAAGCTACCAACGTAGCTACGCCGCTGGTTGCTGACGGAATCGTTTATGTGGGCTCGCTGGACCGAAATATCTATGCTCTAAATGAAAACGATGGAAGCCTCGTCTGGAGTTTTACCGGAGGAAACTGGTTCTGGTCACAACCTGTAATTCATAACGGTATTGTATTTGCTCCCTGCCTGGATAGTTGGGTATATGGATTGGATGCCAGGACGGGAGAAAGACGGATTGAATATAATGTCGAAGGTCAGGTATCCTCTTCCCCGGTAGTTGTGAACGATCAATTAATTGTGGCGACCAGAAACGGAAGGCTTTTAAGCTTAAGCACCAGTCCTGCCAGTCCGGGACAGTTATTAATCGCTAACATAGTGGATGAAGTAACCGCACCCCTGGGTGTTTCCAATGACGTGGTGTATGTCAATGCGCCGGACAATAATATTTATGCGTACAATGTAGCCACCGGAGCCAGATTTTCTCCCATTTCATTAGGGTCTCAGTAAAGTAGACTAACGAGAGAGGTGCATTTAGTTGAATGTTTGGGATATAGTTATTCTCCAGCCGATGATAAATATACTCATCGTGCTTTCTAATTTTCTATTTAACAATTTCGGACTGACGATTATTGCACTGACTATTATTATTCGATTTATACTACTCCCGCTGACCAACAGGCAACTGCGGGCGACAAAAGCATTATCTACACTGCAACCTAAAATGCAGGAATTGCAGAAAAAGTACGGTAAAGACAAGCAGAAATTAGCTCAAGAGCAGATGCAGCTTTATAAAACATCAGGAATTAATCCGGTAGGGTGTGCGGTACCCATGCTGATACAGTTCCCTATCTGGATAGCACTTTACCAGGCAATAATATTGTCTCTGGCAGTGAGTCCTGAGGCTTTGTTAAATCTGTCGCGTTATTTTTATTCCTGGGCGACTCCGTTTGTTGAATTACCCTTGAACAATTATTTCCTCGGATTGAATCTGGCGGCCCCCAATGTAATAATTGCGCTTCTGGTGGGAACGACCATGTGGATTCAGCAAAAGATGGTAATTCCTCAGAGTCAGGACCCGCGCATGGCGCAACAAAGCATGTTAATGCTCTGGATGATGCCGATTATGTTTACCTTCTTTAGTTTTTCATTCCCGAGTGGGCTGGCTTTATACTGGGTAATTTCCAATATATTCTCCATTGCAGCTCAATATTATGTGACAGGATGGGGTGGATTAAGTTTCGGTGGAGGAGGCCCCAAAGATAGAGAATCGGCCAGAGATAAGAAACTGAAAAAGCGACTCTATGTGGAGGGGGCGAAAAGAGACGAGTCCGATGGAAAGACCGACAGCAAAGAGGATAGTAAATAACGCTGAAGGAATCTTTATGAAATCTGAAGAGAAGTCAGGCTGATGGAAAATATTGATACAGCTAAGATAGTATTAGAAGACTTGTTGGCCGGGATGGGTATTCAGGCTGATGTTAAACGCGAAGTCCCCGGCGCGATAACTGATCAGGAAGAAGAAAAAGAGCACGTTGTGTTAAATATAACCGGTGATGACGCGGGTGTCCTTATCGGCAGGCGCGGACAAACACTGGACGCTCTACAGTTCCTGGTCCGGCTAATTGCTTCCAGGCGGACAAATTCACAGGTGCCTGTAATTGTCGATGTCGAAAGCTATAAGCAAAGGCATTATGAAGACTTAAGGGCTTTAGCCCTGAATGTCGCCGAACAGGTTAAAGCCAGGAAATTACCGATTAAGTTGGAACCGATGCCGGCTTTCGAAAGAAGAATCATCCACCTTACCCTGGCTAATGATGAAAGCGTCGCTACCGAAAGTACCGGCGAAGGGGATATGCGTAAAGTGGTGGTTTTACCCCGGATAAAAAATAAGTAAACCGGAAGCAGGTGCTTTCGGACAAATTAAAAATAATGAAGCTTTGACGGAGAAGAGTAAGATAGGAATAACCATTAAGCGAGTCTGAGAGGGTGGAAGCAGATATGGTTGCTCTCTGAAAATCACTCCTGAGCTACTAACCGAACGGATTGATCTATTAGGCTTAGTCGGTTTCGTCTACCGTTATCCCGGACGAAGACATAAACAATGTGTCTTGAAGAGTGTCTCGATTGTATCGGGAAATCAGGGTGGTACCGCGGATATAAATATCTCGTCCCTCGGGGACGGGATATTTTTGTTTTTATGATATTATTTTTCAGGAAGGTTATATATGTTTAAACCAGTATCCAGCAAAGTAGGATTTTCCGGTTTGGAGGAGGATATCCTTCGTCTGTGGAAAGAAAAAGATATTTTTACCAAGAGCGTGGATTCTCGCAAGGGAAATCCCCGTTTTACCCTTTACGAAGGTCCTCCGACAGCCAACGGTAATCCCGGTATCCATCATGTGCTGGCAAGGGTATTTAAGGATGTTATACCGCGATATAAAGTAATGAAAGGTTACTATGTCCCGCGTATCGCCGGATGGGATACTCATGGGTTGCCGGTAGAATTGGAAATTGAAAAGAAATTGGGCCTGTCCAGTAAAACCCAGATTGAGGAATACGGCATTGCCCGGTTTAACGAGAAATGCAAAGAGAGCGTTTATGGATACCTGAAAAACTGGGAAACGATGACCGAGCGCATCGCGTACTGGTGTGATTTAAAGCATCCCTATATTACCATGGACAGTGAATATATGGAGACCTGCTGGTGGACTATCAAGCAACTCTGGGATAGAGGTCTCATTTATCAGGGATACAGGGTTACGCCTCATTGTCCTCGCTGCGGGACATCTCTGAGTTCTCATGAGGTGGCTCTGGGTTATGAAGAGAATACCGAGGACCCATCTGTATATCCGAAATTCAAGATAGCCGAGACTGAAAATTCCACTATTTCGGATTTGTTAAGTCAAAAGCCGGTATTTCTCCTGGCCTGGACCACCACTCCCTGGACTTTGCCGGGAAATACGGCTCTGGCAGTTGCGGCTGAAGCAGAGTATGCTGTGATAGATACAGGTGATGAGTACCTGGTAATGGCTGAAGAACTGCGCGAAAAAGCCGGATTGGTTGAATTCGGTTCAGCAGGAATCGTCAAGGGAAGCGAGCTGGTTGGTATCAGGTATGAGCCTCTATATAATCCCCATAAATATGACGTAGAAAGACGGAGACCCACGCTGTTGCCCTCTCCGGATGGTGTGGAACGCAAAGAATATGTGCTCCAGGAGCCTGACGAGAGTCTAACTTTTCGTGTTATCGCCACAGACTTTGTTACATTGGAAGAGGGTACGGGTATTGTCCATGTGGCTCCGGCTTTCGGGGAAGTGGACTTTGATGCCGGTCTGGAGCATGATCTGGACTTTATTCAGCAGGTGGACTTACAGGGGAAAATTACAGGAAGCTACTCGTTTGCAGGCAAGTTTGTGAAGCAGGCGGATAAAGAAATTCTGGCTGATCTGACCGACAGAGGACTGCTTTTTAAGTGCGGTACTATCAAGCATACTTATCCTTTCTGCTGGCGCTGCAGTACTCCGCTTTTATATTACGCAAAGCAGACCTGGTATATTCGCACTACTGCCGTAAAAAATAACCTGATTGCCAATAATGAAAAGATTAACTGGTATCCCGAACACATCAAGTACGGTCGTTTCGGGGACTGGCTGCAAAATAATATTGATTGGGCTTTTTCCCGTGAAAGATACTGGGGTACACCGTTGCCGGTCTGGCGCTGTGAGTCATGCGGCAGGTGCGAATGTATTGGTAGTGTGAGCGAACTGGAGCAGAAATCCGGCATTGAACCTAAGTCTCTGGGAAAGACCAACCTGGGTTTACACCGGCCTAATGTAGATGAAATAAAACTACCCTGTACCGACTGCAACAGTGAAATGAAGAGGGTGCCTGACGTAATAGATTGCTGGTTTGATTCCGGGGATATGACTATAGCCCAGTTCCATTATCCGTTCAATTCTGATAGCGAAAGCATTTTTAATGATGGCAGATTCCCGGCTGATTACATCTGTGAGGCTGTAGACCAGACACGAGGCTGGTTTTATAGCTTGCACGCCATATCCACTCTTCTGTTTGACCGGATATCCTTTAAAAACGTCATCTGCCTGGGACATATCCTGGATGCGCAGGGCGAAAAAATGAGCAAGAGCCGGGGCAATGTGGTCGACCCCTGGGTGATAATCAACAAATATGGTGCGGATGCTTTGCGCTGGTATTGTCTAACAGCTACACCGCCCGGCAATGTTAAACGTTTTTCTCCGGAACTGGTAGCAGAGGTAACCCGCCGTTTCCAGCTGATATTGTGGAACGTATACTCATTCTTTGTCATGTATGCTAATATCGACAATTATACTCCCCAATCGGAAGTGAATTATTCATCCGAGGCCGAGCTGGATAAATGGATTATTTCAGAGCTTAATCAGTTGATACTGGATGTTGATGCCAGCCTGGACAATTATGATCCTACCAATGCCGGTCGCAAGATGGAAAGCTTCGTCAATGACCTTTCTAACTGGTATGTGAGGAGAAGCCGGAGGCGTTTCTGGAAGAGTGAGAATGATACAGATAAAATCTCAGCCTATAACACACTCTATACCTGTTTGGTAAGCCTGGCTAAATTAATTGCTCCTTTTATGCCTTTCCTGGCGGAAGAGCTATATCAGAACCTTGTTCGCTCTGCCTTCCCCGATACTCCGGAAAGCGTTCATCTGGCTGATTTCCCGGCAGCGGACCAGTCAAGGATTGATAAGCAGTTATCTTCAGCGACTCAGCTGGCGATAAAGGTTTCCAGCCTGGGTAGAGCTGCCAGAAGCGGAGCGGGCATCAAGGTGCGTCAGCCTCTTTCTAAAGTGGCAGTGGTAATGAGGTCCCGGACTGACCGTGAAGGCATGGAAACCCTGAAACCGCAGGTACTGGAGGAACTGAACGTTAAGGATATCGAATTCGTCGACAGCGCCAGTGAACTGGAAAAGTCCGGCTATGCGGTTATCACTGAAGGTGATATGTCAGTTGCCGTGGATACCGGGATTTCTCCGGAACTGGCTGGTGAAGGCATGGCGCGTGAGCTGGTACACCGTTTGCAGACCATGCGGAAATCAGCCGGATTCGAAATTGCAGATTACATCATAACTTACTATGAAGGTGATGAGTATATTCAACAAACCGTGCAGGAATTCGCTGATTATATTCAACAGGAAACACTTTCCCGGCAACTCATCCGGGGTGTGCCCGAGCAAGGTACCTTTTCTGAGAATGTCAAATTACTGGGACA
>CAZIQW010000028.1:0-12285 GCA_964541585.1 uncultured Dehalococcoidales bacterium
AAAACCCCCAACCAGAGCAAAAACCAGAGTCAAGCATAGAAGTACGTGAATCATCCGGGATCTAGTCATATTACAAAGCCTCCATTTGACAATTGTTTTCAGTATTTTATCATCAAATTATTAAGATAATATTAAAGTGGATACCGAATTTTGGAATTTGCACGGTATCCATTCTAACTTACTCAGTGGGCAATATCAATATATGTATAATAAACTATTGAAAATAGTGTCTGATTACGGTAAAATTCTAGGACTATTTTACACATATACGATATGATTTGCAAATGAAACAGACATATATCGGAGTAGACATAATCGAAATAAACCGAGTACGGGATGCAATCGACCGGTGGGGCGATCATTTCCTGCAAAGGATTTATACCGGCTCTGAAATCGAATTATGCGGGGGCAGGGCTTACTCTCTGGCGGCGCGTTTTGCCGGGAAAGAAGCAGCCGTGAAAGCACTTCATACAGCCGGACAGTCAATCGGCTGGCGAGAAGTGGAAATACTCTCAGAAATCAGCGGTAAGCCGGTAATACATCTCCACGGACAGGCACAGAAGCGGGCCCGGGAACTTGGCCTGGCCGGACTGGAAATCAGCTTGTCTCACTCAAGGGAAAACGCTGTTGCTTTTGTAATTGGTATAAAAGAAGAATAAATATTATAAACCTCCTGCAAGTATTCGTAATATTTTGACATGAAATCGCAATAACTCTAAAATATTCAAGGTGATAACCTAAAATCCATCAATGCTACTATCTAGCTAAGGAGCGCTCAAATGTCAGGTCATAACAAATGGTCGAAGATTAAGAGACAAAAAGGAGTCGAGGATGCCAAAAAGGGCCAAATATATACCAAGCTGACCCGGGAAATCATAATGGCATCCCGTGAAGGTGGCGGTGACCCGGAGACTAATTTTAAACTGCGTTTGGCGATCCAGAAAGCTCGTGATGCCAGTATGCCCAAAGACAATATTGAACGTGCAATCGAACGAGGAAGCGGAGGAGCTGAAGGTGCAGTCCTTGAAGAGTTGATGCTTGAAGGTTATGGTCCCAGCGGCACGGCTATTCTGGTACAAACGCTCAGCGATAATCGAAACCGTACGGTCCAGGAAGTGAGAAACGTGTTCACCCGTCAGGGAGGCACAATGGGTTCGGCGGGGTGTGTAGCGTGGCTTTTCGATTCAAAAGGAATAATTACAGTGGAAGCTGATAACCAGGATACAGATGACTTAACTTTACAGGCTATTGATGCCGGAGCTGATGACGTTAAGGTCGTGGACGGCAGTTTAGAGATATATACCAAGCCCACTGAACTGGAAATGGTGAGGAAAGACCTTGAAAATAACCGTATAGCGGCATCTTCTGCCGAGTTATCGATGATTCCAAAGACAATGGTCGAAGTGGATGATAAAGCAGCGATACAGACTCTGAAGCTGCTGGATAAACTTGAAGAACTGGATGATGTGCAGAAAGTATACAGTAACGTGGATTTCTCCGATCAGGTCATTAGGAAATACCAATCGGGGGACTATGATTAAAGAATGAGAGTCTTAGGCATCGACCCGGGCACAGTAAATATGGGGTATGGGGTCATTGAAAGCCATGACAGCGATATATATCCGGTAATATTTGGTGCTTTACATACTAGAGAACGCTCTCCAATCGGGGAGCGTTTAAGCTTTCTCTACGGTAAGCTGATGGAGATTATTGATGAGTACAAGCCGGAAACGGTGGCAGTAGAACAACCTTTTGTAGCGAAGAATGCTAAATCTGCTTTTGCTGTCGGCAGGGCTCAGGCGGTGGCGATACTGGCGGCTGCCAATAACCAACTCCCATGTTATGAATATTCACCCAGGGAGGTGAAGCAAAGGGTATCTGATTACGGAGCCAGCGATAAAGGGCAAATTCAGCAGATGGTTATGCTCCAGCTTGGATTGGCCCAAATCCCCGAACCCAGCGATGCAGCCGATGCTCTTGCCGTGGCACTATGCCATTTACAGGTAATACATCTGGAAGATTTACTGAACCGGTAGAGGTATATATGATAGCAGGTATTAAGGGTAGAATCGAATCTATAGGCAGCACCTGGGTAATTGTGGATGTTGGAGGAGTCAGTTTTCAGGTTTTTCTGCCTACATCCACCTTGAGTACGCTGGGCGTAGTAGGTCAAGAGGTCAAACTGCATACCCATCTTCATATCAGGGAAGACAACATGACTCTTTATGGGTTCGGGTCAGCCAGCGAACTGGCATTGTTCCAGACTCTGATAACTGTATCAGGAGTCGGTCCCAAAGTGGGTCTGGCCATGCTTTCCGCCATGGACGTAGAATCATTGACTACAACCATAGTTAGCGGCGATACGTCATTGCTAACCTCCATACCCGGGATCGGCAAGAGAACTGCAGAAAGAATCGTTCTTGAGCTCAAGGAAAAGATTAGCGCCGGCTGGATGATAACCCAGGATGTTGAATCGGTCCAGTCTAACAGCGAAGTCCTGGCAGCCCTCACCTCATTGGGCTATTCCGTAGCTGAAGCTACGAGGGCAGTAGCGACTCTGTCGTCTACCCAGATGAGTATAGAGGACAAGGTCAAGATGGCGCTTAAATATTTCGGAGGAAGCAAGTAGGTTATCTTCCGTATCTTTCTTCTTTCCACGGGTCGCCATGATTATGATAGCCGGCTGATTCCCAGAAACCGGGCCTGTCTTTGTCGGTAAATTCAATGCCGGTTACCCATTTAGCGCTTTTCCAAAAATAGAGACGGGGTACTACCAGCCTGACAGGGCCTCCATGGTCGGCGGATAATGTCTCATTGTTATGATATAAGGCGAAAAGGACATCCGGCTCAAAGAAATCGTTGGTTGTTAAATTGGTGGAAAAATTTCCCGCGGCATGGACAATCACAAACCGTGCTTCAGGGGATATTTTGACCAATTCCTTAAATTCAGCGGTGCTGATGCCTTCCCAGAGGTTATTCAATTTTGACCACGTGGTTACACAGTGTATATCGGAAAGCACTTTTACTTTGGGGAGATTCAAGAACTCACTGTATTTCAGAGTTTTCTCTTTTCCCACCAGTCCAGAAATCCTCAGTGTCCATTTCTCGACAGGAAGCACGGGAACCCTGCCGTAGTGCAGAACCGGCCACCGGTCAGTTTGATGCTGGCCTGGAGGAATCCGATTTTGCCTTTGGGTGTCAGGACTTATAATAATTCCTTCATTTTGCTGCATGGCGTACCTCCTGCATTAAATAACCAGAACGGGATAAATCGAAGTTAACGTGTTAAAGATTGAAAGTAAAAAAATAAATACTAAAATCATTATATTTTCATTATATTAGGGGCCCGGAAAAATTTGGTTGAATCTTGCCGCTCATAATAATTCGATATCGACATGATAAAATGAAATCAGGGGATTATTACTCCCGCGAGGAGGATGTTGAGATGCGTGGATCATTAAAAATAGGCAAGTTAGCCGGCATCGATATCGGTATACATTATACCTGGCTGTTCGCGTTTTTCCTTTTCGCATGGCTCTTTGCCTGGATTACCTTTCCGGCTCTTTATCCCGATTGGTCGGTAACTACATACTGGATAGGAGGAGTAGTTGTCTCATTGATGATATTCTTGTCAGTTCTGGTACATGAACTTAGCCATTCCCTGGTTGCGATTAGCCGGGGCATGAATGTAAACAGTATTGTATTTTTTATTTTTGGGGGAGTAAGCAATATCGAAAAGGAACCGGAAAGGCCGTGGGTGGAATTTATTGTGTCGGGTGCCGGACCGGCTTCCAGTCTGGTACTGGGGGGTATTTTCATTGGTATTTCCAGCGCTTTAGTTTTCTCAACCGGTGAAGTGACTCCTCTGGCGGGAGTTTTGAACATTATCGGGGTGATAAATATATATCTGGCAGTCTTTAATATCCTTCCCGGATTCCCTCTGGATGGAGGGCGCGTCCTGCGCTCGATTGTCTGGGGGGCAACCGGAAATCTGCAAAAAGCAACCACGGTAGCAGGTAATGTGGGCCGGGTTATTGGAATTGCCATGATCATCGTAGGTGTTCTGCTCTTTTTCAATATCAATATCTGGGTTCTCCAGGGAGGCTTTATCAGTGGAATCTGGCTTGTATTTATAGGCTGGTTTCTGACCAGTGCGGCAGATAATGCAATGCGCGAGATGGGCCTGCAGCAGAGCCTGGCCGGAGTGCGTGTAAGAGATGTTATGGCCCGGACACCTGAATGTATTAATCCGTTTGCCTCAGTTGAAAGCGTGGTCCATGAAAGATTTATCCAGCATGGGAAACGGGCATTACCGGTCTGCACCGAGAGCGGGATGCTGGGCATAGTGACTCTAGCAGATGTTAAGCGTTTGCCGCGGGCCAGATGGGCTATAACCCCAATACAAGATATTATGACCCGGTCTCCCTTAAAAGCCGTTGATCAGGAAGATGATTTAAATGATGCACTGAGAGTGCTGACTAGGGAAGGCCTGAATCAGATACCGGTCATGGAGAAGGGGCATCTGGTGGGTCTATTAAGCCGCGCCGACGTTCTTCGATATTTGCATACCAGCCAGGAACTGGGGCTCAGACAGGACAACCCCAGGATATAGTATTGCCGGGAACCGGTAAGTAAACAAAAAATGGGGAAATAAAGTCCGAGCCGACCAAAGCTGATATGCTGATATTTCGTGAAGCCAACGACGGCGGGTGTTAAAAATAAGATTTTTTAACACTATCTAACTGTTACCCTTTCAGATACAATAATATAAGCAGCTATTTGCTGTTCAAGGCAGCCATCAGGCACTTTTACACCAATCTAAGTTTGACAGTGTGATATCGGGGTGTTAAAGTTAATCTGTATCATATTTATACATTTCTATTTGTAAAGGAGGTCAATCGCTTAATGAATATCATTGTGTGCGTTAAGCAGGTAAACGATCCCGAAGCTCCTCCCAGCAGCTTCAAAATCGATGCGGCCGCCAACCAAGTTGTGCCGCCTCCCGGCATGTCTCCCGTCATCAGTACCTTTGACGAGTATGCGGTTGAGGCAGCTCTGCGAATTAAAGAAAAAGTCGGCGGTAAGGTAACCGCTTTGAGCCTGGGGGCAAATCTTC
Source organism: uncultured Dehalococcoidales bacterium (assembly GCA_964541585.1). Taxonomy (GTDB): domain Bacteria; phylum Chloroflexota; class Dehalococcoidia; order Dehalococcoidales; family UBA3254; genus CAZIQW01. The sequence continues at coordinate 5,117 of CAZIQW010000028.1, forward strand.
AGCGTGATATTGTTAAAAAACCGCTTTCCATGGGTGCAGACGACCTGGTGTTGCTGGAAGATCCGGCTTTTGTCGATGGTGACAGCTGGTCTACAGCCTACGCTCTGGCTTTAGGTATCCAGAAAATCGGGCAGTTTGATCTTATACTCTGCGGCCGGCAGGCTGCGGACTGGGATTCCGGTCAGGTTGGCTCCGGGATTGCCGAAATACTCGGGCTGCCCAGTGTAACTATTGCCCGAAAAGTGGATGTTGAGGGCAACAAGGCGATGGTAGAGCGGGTTATACCCGATGGTTTTGAACTGGTTGAAATCGGGTTGCCGGCGGTGGTCACACTGAGTAACGAACATGCCACACCGCGTTATCCCAATGTAAAAGGCATTATGATGGCGAAACGCAAGGAGCCTATTGTCTGGAAACCTGGCGACATCGGTGCAGATACGGCGAAAGTCGGGGCCAGCGGGAGGCGCTCCAAATTGATAAAACTATTCCAGCCGGTCAGAGATACCAAATGCGAGATTGTAACTGCGGATACACCTGAAGACGCCGCAGTCAAGCTGGCTGAAAAACTGAGAGAAGCCAAAGTATTATAGGGAAAAGGAATAGTCAATACTTGCTGCTTAAAACATCCTTTTCTCGTTTAGCAATTATAATTTAGAATTTGAAATTCAAGGAGAAAGATATGTCAGAAAATAAAGGTGTACTGGTTCATTGTGAGGTGGCCGAGGGCAAACTGGCCCCCATAGCTACCGAACTGCTGGGTGCAGGCAGCCAGCTGGCTCAAGAGCTGGGGCAGGAACTCAGCGCGGTATTAATTGGCAGCGGTGTAGCCGGACTGGCTCAAGAGGCAATTGCTTACGGGGCGAATAAAGTCTACGTGGTGGATGATCCTTTGCTGAAAGATTATCTGACCGATTCATATCTGGCGGTAATGGATAATGTAATCAAGCAGGCTGCGCCTTCGATATTGTTAATCGGCCAAACCCAGACCGGCCGCGACCTTACCCCGCGCCTGGCTTTCCGGCTGAATACAGCCGCGACGCTGGACTGCGTAGCTTTATCTATCGACCCGGACAGCAAGCGGATGCTGATGACCAAACCGGTCTACGGCGGTAATGCTCAGGCAGTCCAGTACTGTGAGACAGACCCGCAGATAGCTACTGTTAGAAGCAAAGCTATTGCTCCTAATACCAGAGATGACAGCCGTCAGGGCGAAGTAGTCAACGTAGCTGCGGGTATTGATCCGGCTGCATTGAGGACCAAAGTGCTGGACAGGAAAGTAGAGGCAATGGCAGGGGTCAAGCTGGAAGACGCCCGGGTTGTGGTTTGCGGCGGCAGAGGGATTGGCAGTGCAGACGGCTTCAAGCAGCTGGAAGAGCTGGCGAATATTCTCAAAGGGGCAGTAGGCGCCTCACGGCCTCCCTGCGATAACAAGTGGGCATCGGATAATCTACAAATCGGCCTGACTGGTAAGATCGTCAGCCCGGATTTATATATCGCGGTAGCGCTTTCCGGCTCCAGCCAGCACCTGAGCGGCTGTACCGGCTCCAAGGTTATTGTAGCCATCAATAAAGATGCCGAAGCCAATATATTCAAAGTGGCTCATTACGGCATCGTGGCCGACTGGAAGAAAGCTTTGCCGGCTTTTACTGCCAAGACGAAGGAACTAGTCGGTTAGACAGATATTCCCGGATAGTATATTGAATAAGGTTGGGTTATAATACAATCCAACCTTATTTTTTACCAGAACTGATTACTTATGATTAGTAATGGAGGGTAATCATGGATATCGTCGAGGCTGTTAGAACCAGAAAGAGCATCAGGGCCTTTAAACCTGAGCCGGTACCTCAAGCAGCATTAAAAGAGATTGTAGAGCTGGCTCTTCAGGCACCTTCATGGGCGAATACCCAGCCCTGGGAGCTTATTGTGGTAACCGGTAAGGAATTGAAAAAAATAAAGCAGGGATTCCTGGAAAAAGCTGGCGAGGAAGCAATCATGGACGTTCCCCGCCCCCAGGAATTTCCAGAACCTTTTTCCAGCCGTATGCAAGCTCTCGGACGCAAGGAATACGAACTACTGGGGATAAAAAGGGAGGATAAACAGGGAAGAGGGTCGTGGCGGTTGCAGAATTTGGAAAATTACGGTGCTCCCTGCGTTATCTATATGCTGATAGAACGGGTTTTTCATTTTCAAAGTAACAGGGTGAACGCCTGGCCGGTATTCGACTGCGGCCTCATGGCGGAAAACATCATGCTGCTGGCCACCAGCTATGGATTGGGGACTATTGCCCAGGCGCAGGCGGTAGCTTACCCGGATGTAATTCGCAGGGTACTGGGGATACCGGACTCCAAACTATTGCTGCTGGGGATATCCATCGGCTATCCGGATTGGGATAAAACCATAACCGGATTTCGCTCGGACAAAGAGCCGGCGGAAAAACTGGTCAGATGGGCTGGATTTGACCGGATATAATTCAGAATTATACATTTGAGGCACACAGGGTTTAGATGGGGGGTTTAGTAAACCGGATATTAACCAAGTATTATGAAAGCACTATTATAAGTCTCGTTACTACGACCCAGAGGATGGCCGGGTCCAGATTATGACTTTTGGGGATTTTTCCCGATAGGCTTTTCTACTTATAAGGATTTGCATAATTGGCCTATATGTTTATAATAAACTCATAAAGGCTAAAATTATGAATTTAAAGGTTTAAAATTAATGGAAAAAAAAGATATGATTCCCCCCGGTTTAAGTTATCTGGCGGATAACATTCAGCGCAAGGACAACATACTGGGGGCAGACAAAAAAGAGGGAGCCCGTTGGGCCCAGGGTCTCGACCTGCCGAAAGGAACAGAGACCATTTTTTTTGCCGGATGCGGGTATCAGTTTGACAGCAAACTGGAATCGTTAATGGGACTTATCCGGAAGATGGATAAGAGTATGGTGGGGACCGATATGGCGATGGGCCTGGCAGGCTTTCAAAAGAAACTGGGACTGGACGGCATGTTCCTGAAAGTTGTGGGCAGGGGCGGAAAGGAGGACGGCCAGCCGTTGAGGGATGCCGTTAAAGTACTGCGCAAACTCGGTGAGAATTTCGGCTACCTGGCAGAAGAGGAACCGTGCTGCGGAGGGCTTCTTCATTATATGGGGGCCAATGAACAATTCGCCCAGCATGCTTGCTCAGTTAACGAAAAATTCAAGTCTAAAGGCGTCAAGAAGATCATCAGCATCGTTCCCTCCTGCACTTATACATTGCGAAAATTAATGGTTGATGCCTGTAAAGAGCAAGATTTTCAGGTCAAACATTTTTGCGAAGTAGTGGCGGAGAATATCTCTTCGCTGCGCCTGCGTTTTCCGAAACAGGTTAAGGTTACATATCACGACCCCTGCCAGCTGGTGCGCTATATGGGACTGGTAGACGAGCCGCGTCAGATACTTCGGGCGGTCCAGGGGATTGAATTTGTTGAACCTCAATGGACTAGCGGTGAATGGGCTACCTGTTGTGGCGGAGGAGGCGGTTTTGAGGCTGTTTTCCCAGAGATGAGCGAAATGCTGGCAGTCAACCGGACGAAAGAGTTGCTGGAGACCGGCGCACAGGTTATCGTGACGCATTGCCCGGGCTGTATTATGCAGCTGAAAACTGGACTGAAAGCGATAAAAGCTGAGAATGTGGAAGTACTGGACCTTGCCCAGGTAGTGGCAATGTCAATGGAGGATTAAGCAGATTGTCAATTTTTACAGATTATAAAAAAGAAGTTATGGATGCCTCCCACAATGAGAGGATTAAGCTGGCACTGTCCCGGGCCATCGCCAGCTACCGGAATAATACCAATGAGGCTTTGAAGCGGTTCCCTCAGACAATCGAACTGGCGAAGGAAGTCCGGGAAATCAAGAAGAATTCCATTGCCCAGATGGAAAAGCTGGCCCAAATAGCCTGCGAGTCCATTGAATTTAATAAGGGGAAGGCCTATATCGCCAAAACCGTGGAAGAATGCCTTGAAATCGTGGATAAACTGGTGGGTACCAATAAGCTCATTGTCAAAGGCAAGAGCATGACCGGTGAAGAAATTGAGCTCCGGGAACATCTCGAGCATAAAGGCAACGAAGTCTATGAGACCGATTTGGGTGAATTTATCATCCAGAAGCTGGGCTCGCGGCCGATGCATATTCTTTCTCCGGCAATTCATGTACCGAAAGAGGATGTAGCCAAACTTTTCTCCGAGATTACCGGTGAACAACTGCCGCCCGAAGACATCGGGCGTCTGGTGGCGACAGCCCGAAAGCTGCTGAGACAGAAATACATTGATGCCGATATCGGGATGAGTGGTGCCAATGTGGTAGCGGCAGATACCGGGACTCTGTTTATCATTGAGAATGAAGGCAATATCCGCCTGGCGACCAGCCTGCCACCGGTGCACATTGCCATTGTCGGTATGGAAAAACTGGTGCCGACGCTACATGATGCCTATAAAGTATCTGAAGTGACCTGGCGTTATGCCAACTATACTGTGGCCGGGTATGTCAGTATGATATCCAGTCCCAGTAAGACCGGAGATATTGAAAAGATTACCACCTATGGTGCACATGGGCCTAAAGAGCTGCACGTGATTTTCCTGGATGGAGGCCGGACCGAATTAGCCAAAGATCCGATACTCAGTCAGGCCATGTACTGTCTCAGGTGCGGCGGCTGTCTTTATGAGTGCCCGGTTTTTGCCCTGACCGCCGGTCATTTCGGCGATAAATACTTTGCCGCTAACGGTGCTGTATGGGCAGCGACCATCAGCGATAATCCGGAAAAAGCCGCGGCGGTGGCATATACCTGCCTTACCTGTGGCCGGTGCAGGACAAGATGTCCCATGCAGATTGACGGCCCGGCGATGTCCATAGAGGTGAGAAGGAAAGTAGCCGGGGGTAAGTAAATACAGATAGCAAAAAAGGCACACCCGATTTTCAGGGTGTGTCTTTTTTTGTTTTAACTCGAAGAAGTTTATTCTTTTTCAGCAGCCTTATCAGCCAGTTCCTTCTGCCTGTCAGACACGATTTTCTGGGTTATGAATGAGGGTACTTCCTCATAATGGCTGAACTCGTAAGTGTAGCGTCCCCGGCCCTGGGTGATGGATTTCAAATCAATCGCATATCTCTGGATTTCCGCCAGCGGTACCTCTGCCTCAATGGTATTGTATCCCCCCTCCGGCATCATACCGTTTACCCGAGCTCGTTTATTATTGAGGTCGCTCATAATATCCCCGGTATAACTATCCGGTACCGTGACCTTGAGTTTAACGATGGGTTCAAGGAGGACAGGATTAGCGCCTTCCATGGCTTTTCTCAAAGCACCGGCGCCGGCAATTTTAAAACAGATTTCGGAGGAGTCAACCGGATGGAAGCTGCCGTCATAAACCCTGGCCCGGACATCTACTACGGGGAATCCGGCCACAGTACCTTCATTGACGGCATCCTTGATGCCCTTTTCTACCGCAGGCAGATAATTCCGCGGAATAGTGCCGCCGACGATGGCATCGACAAACTCGATACCACTGCCGCGGGGCAAGGGTTCTACTTCCAGCATGACATGACCGTATTGTCCGTGACCGCCGGTCTGTTTCTTATGCTTGTAGTCACCCTTGGACGAACCTGTAATAGTTTCCTTGTAGGGTACTTTAGGGACAGCCAGGTTAACGCCGACCCCGAACTTCCTCTGCATCTTGCCTACTACTACTTCCAGATGCGTTTCGCCGAGGCCGGAGAGTACCATTTCTCCGGTATCAGTATCTCTCTGTACCTTGAGTGTAGGATCTTCTTCTGTCAGACGCGTCAGAGACGAACCCAGTTTGTCCAGGTCGGTCTTGGTTTTGGGAGTAACGGCTCCGCTGTAAATAGGGCTAGGGAAAACTATCGGGGCCAGTTTATAGGGCTTCTCTTTAATAGTAAGAGTATCACCGGTACCGGTGGTGTTGAGTTTAGCTACCACGCCGATATCGCCGGCAGACACCTGCTGTACGGGTTCCTGGTTCTTACCGCGCATTGTGTACAATTGTCCGATGCGCTCTATTTCGTTACGGCTGGAATTCCAGACCTGGGAGTTGCTGGTAAAATTTCCGGTATAGACGCGGAAATAGGTCAGCTTACCTACATAAGGGTCGGCACTGGTCTTAAAAACCAGTGCGGCCAGTGAATCGGTAGATGACGGGTCTATTTCCCGGGTGGTATTTTTTTCCGGGTCGGTAATAACCTCTACCTTGTATTCTCCAGGAGAAGGCAGATAATATTTAATGGCATCCATTAACAAAGTTATACTGATGTTCTGCAAAGCTGAGCCGGTATATATTGGTACTACTTTGCCGCTCGCTACCGCCGTTTTCAGGGCTGTTTCCAGCTCTTCCTGACTGATAGCTTCATCACCCAGATATTTTTCAATTAAATTATCGTCGGCACTGGCGACAGCTTCGACCAGTTTTGCGCGGTAACTATCTGCCTGGGATTTAACCTCTTCCGGTATATCGCCTTCAGCGGCAGGGTTGCCGGTATAAGCTTTCATTTTAAGAAGGTCCACGATGCCTTTGAAAGAATTATGGGAGCCGATAGGAATTTGCAAAGCCACACATTTGTTGCCGAATTTGGTCTGCGCGGCCTCGGTAACCTTGAAGAAATCGGCATTTTCCCGGTCCATCTTATTGATGAATATGAACCGGGGCATGCTGGCTTCTTCACAATACTGCCAGGCCTGCTCGGTGCCGACTTCTATTCCGGAAGTGGCTCCGATAAGAATTAAGGCTCCTTCGGAAACGCGCAGTGCGGATTTGATTTCACCTGCAAAATCGGTATAACCCGGCGTATCCAGAAGATTAACCTTTACACCTTGCCAGACATATGGCAATACTGAGAGATTAATACTAATCTTGCGCTGTATTTCATCGGGGTCATAGTCTGAGGTGGTGCTGCCCTCATCTACTTTGCCGAGCCGGTTAATAGATTTGGCGTTAAAAAGAATGGCTTCGGATAAAGAAGTTTTGCCGGCACCTGAATGTGAGAGTAAGGATACATTGCGAATGTTTTCAAGAGAGAATTGCTCCATTAATTCTTCACCTACTTCTACAAAAATAATCTAAGAGTATTATAACATAGTTGAAATATCCAGCAAGTCGAAGGTTATTGAGCAAATTGCAGTG
>CAZIQW010000029.1:0-12272 GCA_964541585.1 uncultured Dehalococcoidales bacterium
CCCCCCCCCCCCCCCCCCCCCCCCCCTTTTATTCATCCGCCCCCCCCCCCTAACTACACCATATCCTACACTATTTCCCTACACGACGCTCTTCCGATCTTGCTGATTGACTCTTTATGCGTGAAGTCGTTATAGTACAAGACGAGCAAACATTCCAATGTTCGTACAGTGGTAGCTTCAATAAATGGGCAAATGACCATCTTGCCTGACTTTGCAGTGGTAAAAAGATAACTAAATTAAGTGGGGGAGGTCTATTATTAAAGGAAATGCCTTGTTTCTTTAATAGCGCAAAACGTTATTAAAAGAGGAGTTTAATAGTGGATACATCCTTACAATCCTGAAGGTTGTTCATGCCTTTGAATTTTCCGATATTATCAGATATTATGTAATGGTAACGAGGCCAGGTTTTATCACACCGACATTCAGGCAATTGCAGGTTCATATACTATTGGAGCAGATTTATGAGTGCAGCTAAACAAGAGCTAAAAAAGGTTGTGAATGAGCTTTCTGATGATGAGAGCCGCATTGTACTAAAATTTGCCGAATGGCTGCGAGAGCAGAAGGAAGAGTTGACGGAAAAAGAGCTTGCCATTCTCCAGCGGGGAGAGCAGCAGGTCCGCAACGGCGATTTCGTCTGGTGGCGTGATGTCAAACGAACCAACATTTAAAATCGCCCTCTCCAGAGAAGCCCTGAAATACTACGAACGGTAAACCTACGCACCTTGGTAGAGTGATGCCGATGTTCGTATAGTGGTGAGTACGCTCAACTGAGGCTAAAACAGAATTGGAGGGTGTTGTCTCCAACGGGATAATGCTCTCTATCTTTATTTGATGCGAAAGCAATATCCCGTCCCAGAGGTTCTGTTCATAACCCAGGTCTTGAGGTGAATGCCCCAGAGCCTGACGTAACTGTTCCAGGTTAATCTGGGATAAGCGAGGCGGCCGCCACGGTTGAGGGGTATCCTGAAATCCGGAGAGCCCATGACCAGCCAGTCGATGCAACCAGTTATGAATAGACCTGATTTATTTTTATGGCAACTATTTTGTGCGCTGTATATAGATGACCATTCAGATAGAGAACAGAACTTCCTTACAGGTCAATCTCCCCAATTTCGTTCCCTTTTGAGCTTACAAAATTACCATGCTATAATTCGGCATATGCCGGATTTTTTTCTCAGGTAAAACAGGAAACCGCTGTTCCGGAGCGTTCCCGCTGGCACTAAATTTATCAAATGGGGTTTAAAAGGAGTTGCAGCTTGAAAGAGATTGCTAAAAGTAAAAGTTCCCTCTCATTATGCGGGCTGGAAAATGCCGATATACGCAACGTCGTCAAGAGCATGGGTTATTCTGATGACGATCTGTCCTCAGGGAGACCGGTCATTGGTATCGCCAGCTCCTGGAACACACTCGTTCCCGGGCATTATAACCTGAGAGATCTCGCCGAACAGGTTAAAAAAGGCATTCATCGCGCCGGCGGGACAGCCTTCGAATTCGGGGTCATTGGGCTTTGCGATGGCTTTTGCAAAGGCAATTTCAACTATGTCCTGCCCTCGCGGGAAACCATTTGCGATTCCATTGAGGTCGTGGCCGGAGCCAATCCTCTTGACGGCATCGTCATGCTGGGCTCTTGCGATAAAATTGTGCCGGGCATGCTCATGGCTGCCGCCCGGCTTGATATCCCGGCCATTATCTTAAATGGCGGACCTTCACTGAGAGGCTCTGAAGGGGCCGTCGGTGTTGCTGAAGCGCTGGGCAGGTATAAATCCGGAAAAATTTCTCTGGAAGAATATAAAAAACTGGAAGACCTGTCCTGCCCTACCTGCGGGTCCTGCTGGTTTATGGGTACCGCCAATACAATGTGCTGTCTGGCTGAAGCTATCGGGATGACCCTGACGGATGCCGCCGCCATACCGGCCGTATTTGCTGAAAGATTGCGTTTGGCGGAACAGACCGGCGAAGCCATCTGTAACCTGGTGCAAAAAGGTATCACCGCCCGGGATATCATCACCCGCCAATCTCTGGAGAATGCTGTCAAAGTCTGTCTGGCTATTGGGGGTTCCACCAATGCGGTCCTGCATCTGAGTGCGCTTGCCAGAGAGGCGGAAATAGACATTAATATTCTGAATACCTTTGAAAATTACAGCAAAAATATTCCTACCATTGCTGACGTTTTTCCGTCCGGCAATGCCGATATGCAGTCCTTCTGGCAGGCCGGAGGGATGCCCCGGGTTATCGATAGACTTCAGGCCGTTCTGAATCTGGATGTTATGACAACTACAGGCCGGACTATGCGAGAGAATATCCATTCCTACTGCTACCGTTTTCCCGCTAACGATAAGGTGATAACCACAATTGACAGGCCTTTCAACGCCACCGGCGCCCTGGCAGTGCTCCGGGGCAATCTGGCCCCTCACACGGGTATCAGCAAGCCCTCTGCTATTGATCCCGAAGTCAGAAACTTTACCGGGACTGCGGTAGTATTCGATTCTGAAGAAGCCGCTAATCAGGCCATACTGGCCGGCCGTATCAAGGCAGGTGATGTCCTGGTTATCCGCTATGAAGGCCCCAAAGGCGGCCCCGGCATGGTGGAAATGTTCCGGGCCATGAAATATCTGCGCGGAATGGAACTCCATAAGTCCACCGCTGTGGTAACTGATGGCCGCTTCTCCGGGACCAATAGCGGGTGTTTTGTCGGTCACATCTCTCCCGAAGCTTCCGAAGGTGGTCCCATCGCTATTGTGGAAAATGGCGATAAGATCAGTATCGATGTGCTCAACGGCACTCTGCACCTGCATGTTTCAGATGCGGAAATAGCCCACCGCTTAAAAAGCTGGCAGAGACCCGCTCCTAAAACGACAAAAGGTTATCTGGCTTTTTATTCCCGTTTCGCTTCCTCTGCGGATGAAGGCGCCGTACTGAAATTTTAAGCTGTCTCAAGTTTTTACAGAATAGCCTGGTAGCCTGCAAATCATAATCCGGCCTCTGTCCGGCTATTTGAGGCGTAAGAACGACATTCGGCAGGTCCCATAATAGACTGCTGGGAGGCAGGGGTTCCTGCGTAAATACATCCAGGCCCGCTCCGGCAATCCGGTTCTCTTTGAGTGCCCGGATCAGAGCCTCGCTCTCTCAATTTGCGTCCGGAATAAAGTATTTTCATAACGTCATCAATCATGCAAAAAGTTGTTATAATAAGATTGTCCAAGTCCACCCCACAGCCTCCGATGATTTTATTTCCAATCTCATTTTGAGGCCCGGTGGCTTGGACTTTCAATTTTTTAAACCTGAAAATACTTGCACATCGGGTTATTAGGATTTGGGATCAGAACGGAATAGAATTTTTGTTGAAAAACTTTGGACCTTTACTCTGAACGGCAATCCTGCGCGCAGCTTGGTAGAGTCGTACAGTGGTGAGTACGCTCAGCTGAAGCTGAGTTAATGTCAGAGGGTATCTTCTCTAACGGGATGATACCCTCCATTTCTGCTCCCTCATTAGAGGCTATAACTTTAATTGCCAGCATATCCAGGATATCCCGCTTTTGCTGATAAGAAGCCGTATTCAGTTGCCCTTTTAAGGTTTTGCAGAACTCAATCAGCTCAATATCGGCTTTCTTCAAAGCGGCAATCTTTTCTCGAGTTTTAATCAAGTTAATCCGGTCAGCGAGGTCTCAATTGTCAGATGATGTCTTGGCTACTACAGATAATACTTGGGCCTCTTCGCAATACCCGGATTTCGATCATCTTTCTTCATGTTTCTATTTGGACTCATTCTCGTCTAAATGATTTTTCTTATTCACCGCTTTACCTGAAACCGAAAGATACTTTCCTCTTTTACTTGAAGGACTTGTTACACCCACTGACATTGCCAGAGCAGTAGCCATATACTGGTTAAGGCTCATTCCTTCCGATTCTGCCCTGTATGTGAGTAATTTATGAAGCGAAGGCGAGATTCTAAGACGTAGTTGACCACTATATCTACGAGGTCTTGGTTCGGGAACAGGAAGTCCTCTTTCCAAATTGGACTTTATCCAATCCCTTTTAACTTCCTGTATCTCTTTCATCGCTTCTTCAGGAGTGTCTGCATGTATTAAACAATGCGGAAGTTCTGCAATCTTGGCAACCCAATAGGGGCCCTTTCCATCATCCCATTGCTCAACGATAACCGTATAAGGTAATCTGGAGTAATCTTCGATTTTCTCTTCCATTTCATTTTTTGTTACCATTTTCTTCTCAACCCTGATTATTTTTGCCTTAAAGGCTGTCTATGATTTCAAGTAGTTCTACAACATAGCACGATTTCACCGGATTTTCTCTTTTATAAGGTAAGGTATACGATTCAATAATCGCTTTAGGGTGTTTGGCACCTTCCTCTATGTATCCATATACATTTATCAGTGATTCAAATTCACCAAGCGATACATTCCTGGGATTCCGGCGTACCCTGGCTAAAAGTTTTTCTTTCTGTGACACTGGTTATTAACCCCCCAATATCTTTCATCCCTTCTTCCTCCATTCGGTCATCTTCTACTGTTTCCAGCAGTTAGTTCAATGGTACCGTCTATAACACCATATTGTCAATAGTTATTACGATCTATTTTATTCTTGTGGAAAATTTCACTCTAAATAACTGAACCCTTTTTCCAGGCACAGCTAGTCTAACACCGGTTTGGGAACGTTCAATCAAAATACAAGAATATAGTTAACCGAATCAGGCGAGAAGCCAGCAAGTAGCAAATCAACCAGCTCCCAGCGGTATTTGAGAGAGATATGGCGGATGCTCAAATAGTCAACCTCAGTACCGACAGACGATTTATCATGGCTTATAGTGCTTCTCTTACCATTGCTATCGCAGCTCTGGATGGCGACACATCAGAGCGGATTTCAACTAAGGCCTTCACTCTGAACAGCAATCCTGGGCGCAGCTTGGTAGAGTGATGCCGATGTTCATTTGGATGTTGGAATTTCCTGCAGGAGGATTATTTTGAATCCCATTTGAAAATCGGTCGATTTTCAAATGGGCAGTTTTTATAGAAATGCCTTTCTTTATTTCAGGGTTTTCTCTAATTGATTCAGGCAGTAGTAACACATATGATATATTGTATCTTTATCAATGGGTCCTGCTTCTATTTGAACAACAAAGTTGATCAGCTGGGCATCCCCGCTGCTGGCAGCCCTATTTTCCAGGGCCGTTTGATATTCCCACTCGTTTGAAAACGTAAAATTGGGCGTCACTCCAGCCACCATCCAGACTTCATACATGAGAATGTCCATAAATTCCGCGTAACTTAACGCCGAGTCAGGGATATTACGGGCAACAGACAGGTCGTTTTGCAGCGATTGGACCTGTGCCTGGGCATTCTCGAGGTTATTCTTTGCCGCGGTAAGTTGAGACTGTGTCTCCTGAAGCTGCGTCTGTGCCGTCTTTAGATCAGCCTGCGCTGTCTTAAATTCGGTCTGTGTTGTCTCAAGCTCAGCCTGCACCCTAACGAGATCAACCCTGGTATCGATTAGTTCAGATTGCGCTTCCTGAAGCTGCGTCTGTAAGGCCTGCTGGTCCTGTTTCACCATTTTGAGCTCAATAGCAGCGGCATCATACTCTGACCTGGAGATACCGCAACCGCTTGAGATAAGAATAACGATGATGACCAAAGCGCAAACCATAAACCATCGATTTTTCATAGCCACACCTCCTTAGCTGACTGAAGAGCAATTCAGACTAAGATGATAAAGCTTTACTGAACGTTTGTCAATCTTAATCGATGATTGTGCCTCTGGAACAACATTTTGAACATACGCAGGGAAGGGCAAACATCCATATGTTCGTTCAGCGGCGAGTACGCTCGGCTCAAGACAACCTTTGACATCTGCATCTGCCAGAAGTGGCTTTAATTTCAAGTCCAGGAAGTGCAGGCGTCTTTTTATACTTATTAGTGCAGTTCTCAATATCTTCAGATTGCGCTTATTAGTTTTTGATACTGGATTACAAGGTAACACATAGTATATACTTACTCATAGGCGCTAAAAAAGAACCCCCCAGGGATGCAAAAAAAGAGAGGAGTAATCGAACGACGCCATGAAGTTATTGTATGAGTTTATCCCGAGAGCAAATTTTATCGAATCTGCCGGGAAGATTAAGGATTTAGTTGACGGATGGAATATTACGGACAGCGCCGGGGGCAGCCCTGCGCCCGGCAGTACTGCAGTAGCCTGCGTGCTAAAACAGATCTATCCGGACAAGATATCAATACCGATGCTGATTACCAACTACAAAGGGCCGGTAGAAATAGGCGCAGCAGCTCTCGCTGCCGAATCTATGGGTGTCGAAGGCATGCTTCCGGACCCGGGCGACCCCCCGAAATACGGGAATCTGATAAGAACCCGGCAGGATGGCAGCTGTGATATAATATCAGACCCTGATGAAATCCTGGCATATCGGCGCTCCACCGGTCCCGCTGAAGAAGTCAGGGACTTTCTCCGCAACACCATCAAGATAAACAAGGTTAAACTGGGCTGCTTGTTGACGGCGCGCGTGCCTGCGGAAAACGCGATTGCCCGACTGCAAAATGACTGGGATTTTTGCTTCTTTCTGAGACTTGAAGAGGCAACTTTACCGAAGATAAAGCAGATAGCTGCAGAATGCAAGCGCCTGGGCAAACCTATCTATCCCTACTTCGTAGTTGGGACAGCCAGGAACCAGAAGACCCTGGGGAGAATCGGTTGGCCGGCCAGCGCAACCATGGAGAATGCTGAAAGATTTGTCGCCGAGCTTGAAGGCGTCGTTGACGGCATCATCCCGACCTGCCTTGGAGACGCTGCGGGAGATATGGAACTCCTGGAGAAAATTCAGAAATACAGGACTTAAGCAGAGATGCCCTGTCCTGGCGTAGACTGTACTTGACAGGGAATGTCATCTCTTTTTATTTTCTTCAATTTCCTTAACAGCCTCCCCCCGGAATATCGCCGTGTATCCAATAGTGCGGCAGTTCCGCCATTCTTGCAGCATAGTCTGTGCCCTGCTCGTTATGTCTTTCCAAAATGATTGTGTAAGTCGATTTTGCGCAGTATTTTAAATCCTTTTCATTTTTCCACGCAAGCTTTTTTCTGAAATCGTTAATATTATTTCGTCCGGGACGTAATAACAGCATCCGTGATTGTATAATTCAATTGGGGGGTATTATTTCAGGCCGCAGCGCCGGATTGAATTCCCTTCCACCTGAGATGTTCCGGTCCTATTTATAAATGATGGAAAATGGATCAAAGAGCAGGGCTTAAGAGAAGACTCGCATTGACGGTATGTATCGCGTTCTTTGCGGTTATCTTTCTGTTTGCTTCGACCGCAACTGCACAGGACGAGTGTGATCAGCTTGTTATCGATGAGGCCGGCGTTTTCAACAACAGGGCTGGAGAGGTAGAGGCGGCAGCCAGGGAACTCATCAGTTCAGGCGCTGATGTGCGGATAAGGACCATACAAACTTATGGCGGCTCCGGCAACCTGGACAGGTTTGAGTCCGAACTTGAACAGCAATGCCCTTCATGGACGGATGCCGAAGGGAACAGGAAAAACAACCTGGTAGTCCTGATGATTGCTTTGGAAGAGCAGCAGACAGGGCTATACTATGGAAGCCGGTGGGAGAGCACACTCGGCAGTCGATGGACACAGATTCAAACAGATATTATGAACCCCCGTTTCGCACAAGGTGACTTTGCCGGTGGATTTGTCGCCGGCCTGGAAGAAATAAATCGTCTTATTACGGGACAGACCAGCGCTCAGGAACCATCTCAGGGGCGGGGCGGCTTATCAGCGGGGTTGATTGTACTGTTCGTTGTCATTTTTATTGTTGCCTTGCTGGCAGGACTGTTCATATTCAGAAATTACAGAAAATCCAGGGAAAAAAGGCTGGCTGCGCGGCAGAAAGCGCTCCTGGCAAAACAGGGCGCCGCCTCAAAAGTTAACAGTCTGGTAGAAGCTGTACAAATGCTGGAAATCAAGGTCAATGCTACAGCGGCCAAAGTATCACCGGAGGATGCAGCGCCTCTCTTCGAGGGATTGGGCAAGGCTAAAAGGCTAATCGATCAGGGAGCCCAGAAGTACAGCGAGCTGGGCCACAGTGCCGGGAATCCCGAAAATCCCGGATTAGGGGAAGCTCAACTTCAGGTGATAGCCCTGGAGTACCAGAAGGTACTGGAAGTCCTTCGCGAAGGCAGCGAAGAGGTGGACCGCGTGGAGGCAGATGTAGACGCCCTTCAGCAGGCAATTAATGGTTTTGATGATAAGATAACCGAATTAAAAACTTCTTTTGAAGCTGCTTCCCGGAAAATAGAATCTGCGCAGAATGCCGGTTTTAATACCGGGCACCCTGCCGGGATGCTGTCCAGAGGACGCCGGTTGATGGAGCAGGCGATAGCCCTTTCTCAACTTAAAAAGTTCCTGCAGGCGCAGAAAACTCTCTCGGAAACCGCTGACCTGGCCTCCCGGGCGGCAAAGTCTGCTGAAGAGCTTCCGCAGAAGAAACAGGAGGCCGAAGCCGGCATCCAGGCACTAGCACCGCGCATCGAGCAGGTGAAAGAGACTATCATCAGGGGAAAGGATATCTTTGAGAGAATCAGCAGCACTTATGCCGAGTCCTCATGGGAGTCAATTCAAGGCAATGGTTCGGAGGCTGAAAACCGCATAGAATGGACACTTGAAGCTCTGGAAGCCGCCCGCACGGCAGCCTCCGCGGAACAACAGGACTGGTACAGGGCTCTGGACCTGGTGAAGCAGGGTAATTCCTGGATGGATGAGGCCGAATCATTCATGCATTCCATATCCGCCATAGAGACCAGTCTGGAAAAAGCCCGGCAAGACGTCCCGGGAGAAATTGCCGCAGCCCAGGCCGACATTACCAAAGCCTGGAAATACATCAATGCGTACGATGAGGATATCCGCGAAAGCCTGGAAGACGACCTCCGCGAGGCGGAGAGGAAACTTAACCGGGCTTATGAGGAATCCCGCAGGGATAAGGCTGACTATCTGATGGCAGTTAAACTGGCTGAAGAGGCTAACGAGTCCGCTGACAAAATCCTGGTCCAGGCACGTACAGAGCACGAAGCCGCGGAACGGATGCGCAGCAAAGCCGCCAGCGCTATACGAGATGCTCAATCCAGGGTGTCAATAACCAGAGAGTATATACGAGACCACGGAGTAGACGCCGGAGATGAGGCCAGGAACCTGCTGGCCAATGCTGAGGCGGCTTTACAGCAGGCGGAAGCGGCTCCGGCCCCTGAGACCCGACTCTCTCTGGCCGAGAAGGCGGAGAGTATGGCAAGCAAAGCCTATTCCACAGCTAAAACCAGAGTCGAAGCAAGCTGGAAAAGGCGGCGGCCCGCAATACCGCCAGTAATTATCTTGCCGGGCGGTGGTAGTTCGCGGAGAAGCGGAGCGTCCTGGGGGTCAAGGAGGAGCAGTCCCTGGAGCTCAGGCGGCGGAGGCGTTTCCCGAGGCGGCTCCACCGGCTGGGGAGTGGGTAGAGGCGGAGGGGGTTCCACACGCTGGTAATCCGGCAGCCGGAAAAGGCGACGAATTGATTTATTAAAAAATATTTAACAGAAAAGCGAGAATAAAAGGAAAGGAGAATAATAAAATGGCAGGGCTATTTCAAAAAGCACGTATTGCCGCGTTAAGTTCGGCACACGCTTTGCTGGACAAGCTCGTTGACATGAATTCCATCGGAGCGGTGAAGCAGTATATCCGGGACCTTGAGGACGCTCTCGAAGATCTGGAGGATGCCGCAGCTACAGCGGCGGGACACTTACGGACGGTCCAGCGCGATTCCATCCAGCTCCAGTCCCAGGTCAGGGAGCTGAATCAGAATATTGATTTCATTATCGGTGATAATAACCCGGAGAACGACCACCTGGCAAAGCCCTTAGAGGCCAGACTTATCGGTCTTGAAGAGCGGTCCAGAACCAAAGGTGAGGAGATTAACTCCAGCCAGAAAACCACCCAGGCGCTTAACGAAGCAGTTTCGACACTCCAGGCCAAATACCAGGGTATGGTAGAACAGCTTCAGCGTCTGGAAGCAATGGACAGAGCAGCCAAAGCCAAGGAAGGCGCGGTTGAGGCCATGAGGAATGTAGGGCGTATCAGTTCCGCGGGAGGGAATGTTTCGATTGATGCCGTGGCTGACCGCATTCAGCGCCGGTCCGATGTGGCTGATGCTAAATTCGAGCAGGCGATGGGATTAATGTCCGATAGTGTGGAAAAGGATGTGGTCCTGGCGCAAGCTGAAGCCCGTCTGGAGCAGCGGAAAGCGCGCCTGGCTCTCCCCACCCCGTAAGTAGCTCCGCTAAAAAATTGCCGGAACAGGGACGTAGCAAAAAGACCGGGTAGATTCACATTCATCTACCCCGGAATACTTCTTTGCCGATTCCGGGTCCATTCAGAACATTATTTGAGCCCTCCTCGAAGACTTGTTGGGCCAGAGAGATATAATCAAATTGACAGATACTTTAACATTTACAATAACATTGGTCCAGAAATTCGCGTCTATATAGACTTGCAGAGAGCAAAATTAGTGAGGCTCTTACAAAGACCGGAAAAACGAAGACATTTTTACTGGCTGGGCTATTTAACAGGTTTAGGATTAGTAGCCTTTATTGTCCTGCTGAAAACCCTGGGGCAACCAACATTTATTCCGGTCAATCTCTCATACCCCTTTATGCTGGCGATAGTCCCCGTAGCTATTTATTTTGGCCTTGGTCCGGCTCTTGCAACTTCAATCCTGAGCACATTAGCTCATCATTTCTTCTTCTATACACCCTTACGCTCTTTTGCTCTACCAACAATCGAAGAATTATGGACGCTGGTAACCTTTTTTCTTGTTAGTCTGATCATCAGTCTTCTGGCCTCTTATCTACGGCATGAAACAGAAGTGGCAAGGCGGCTGCACAAAGACCTTGTTGAAGTCCAGGAGATTGAGAGAAAAAGCATCGCCAGGGAGTTACATGACGATACTGCCCCTAATCTGGCTTATCTTTCCCTCAAGATTGACGCCATAGTTTCCAAATCTACAAACTTGACTGAAAAAGATATCACCCAGCTCAAAGAGATACGGCAAGGAATAAACAAAGCTCAACAGAACATCCGTCATTATAGTCATGAGCTACACCCTGCCGTTCTGGATAACCTAGGGTTTGAGCCAGCCCTGGAAACTCTGATTACTGAATTTAATTCGATAACCGGTATGCAGATAAAATTTGAAGTTTCCGGTATGGAGCGGATTTTACAGGATGATGTTAAACTGGCTCTATACCGGATTACTCAGGAAGCGTTGAACAATATTTTAAAGCATGCGAAAACGTCCACGGTAGTGGTTATTCTCAGGTACTCCCGGGATAGAACAAGATTATCTATTACTGACAATGGTGTGGGCTTTGATTCATCATTAAAAAGCAAAGGTATCGGACTTTCCAGTATGCAAGAGAGAGCTAATCTGATAGGCGCAAAACTGGAAATTGAATCAAGAGCAAACCAGGGGACAACAGTATCAGTTGAGGTATAAGTTTGATATTTCGCCTCCTGGTCTCGGCGTCTGCACCAGTTCTCTTATGGCTTCAATTACAGGCTGGGGAGACTGTCCAGCGCTCGTAGTGCCTGACGCCTCAACCTTATACATTTTTAGCATTCTCAGAATTCCCTTGCCTCTATTCGTCGCATTGTCATGGATTCAGGCAGCTCAAATATCAATACCTGAGACTGGACAAAATTCTGAATTCCCGCTGTGAGTCCGTTTCAGCTTTTTCCCTGTACGGAAATGTCCTGTCATATTCTGCGAATTTTTGCTCATCGACCTCAAAAGCAGCGCTTTCGATGAATCTCCCTGTCACATTTTTTAAAGCCCCCGGCTGCAGTTCCAGTGCCAGCAGGGCAACGGCAAATTTGCCGTCAGAGGTTGTGATTTCATACTTTTCGGCGCATCTAAAGCCGAATCGGTGGTAATATCTGGGATCCCCGTATATCAATACCGCCGGACACCCCATAGCTCTTGCGGTATGAAGCGAATGAATAATCAACCTGCTCCCTGTACCCTGTTTCTGGAACTCGGGCAGTACGCTTACAGGCCCAAAACTTATCACTTCTTTTCCCGCACCCCGGCTGCTCTGAATAATCGCCCGGGTATAGGCAATATGTCCGACAATCCGTCCTTCTTTTTCGGCTACAAAGTCAAGTTCCGGAATGGAATCAGGGCTGTTCCTGAGGTTATGTAAAACAAAATGTTCGCTGCACCCGGGAA
>CAZIQW010000030.1:0-12239 GCA_964541585.1 uncultured Dehalococcoidales bacterium
TTATCCTAAGGGAGGAACAGCTGGTTGTCCCTTATCCTGAGGGAGGAACGGGAAAAGGAGACGGGTAGATTCCGGCTCGGGGGCCGGGATGACAATACGAAATGACCCTGCAAACAGACCGCGGCAATTGACAAAAATCGATTTTGGGTTATAATGGAAAATACCTGACCTTAACCTTTCCATCTTATGCGACAGCAGTATGGGTATTCACTGTGAGACCGTGACCGGCAAAGCCCCGGCAACGATGCCGGAGGAGGACTTTTTCAGACCCGGAGAATTCACTTTTGACCCGGAGGCCGGCGGCGCATCCGCTGCGGGCGGGCATCCCGATTTCGAATTGACTATCGTCCGGTCCGTCGTAAACCAGGACCGGATTCATCACAAACAGGGTGAACAGGAGGTGCGGCATGGTGACCGAAGAGGAAATCAAGAAGCTGGCCTATTATATCTGGGAAGCCGAGGGCTGTCCGGAGGGCAAGCACCTGGAACATTACTTCTGCGCCCGGCAAATGCTGGAGGAACAGGAAACCGTTCATTCCTATTTCAATAAAAGGCGAATACACCCGGCCAGCCTGCCCCTGAGGGGAAAACTACCGCAAATCGAGCGGTACTGGTAGCCCCTCTTATTTTTCAATCCGGAGAATCCTGGCGTTAACCGCGACAATGACGGTACTCAGGGCCATCAGGGCAGCCCCGACGGCCGGTTCCAGGAGTATGCCCGCCCCGTAAGCAACCCCGGCGGCCAGCGGAATAGCCACCACATTGTATCCGGCAGCCCAGACCAGGTTCTGCAGCATTTTCCGGTAGGTGGCCCGGGACAGCTTGATAACCGAGACGACATCCAGAGGGTTGCTGCGGACCAGCACCACGTCCGCCGCAGCTACCGCCACATCCGTCCCGGCACCGATAGCGATTCCCACATCCGCCCGGGCCAGGGCGGGGGCATCATTAACCCCGTCCCCGGTCATAGCGACTTTAATCCCCCGGGACTGCACCTCCTGTACTTTTTCGGCTTTCTTTTCCGGCAGGACCTCGGCAAAGTATTCCTCCAGGCCGATTTCAGCCGCCACCCAACGGGCAACCAGCCGGTTGTCCCCGGTAATCATCATGGGCCGGATGCCCATCTCTTTCAGCTCGGCAACAGCCTGCCGGGACTCCGGCCGGATGATATCCGCCAGCGCGACAGCCCCGCTGAGCCGGCCTTCGATGAGGATATAAATCACGGTTTTCCCCTGGGAAGTCAGCTCCTCAACCCGGGAATCCGGGGCAGAAATATCCTTTTCCGGCAAATAACCGGGACTGACTGCCAGCACCTCCCGTCCATTGACGGTGCCCCGGACCCCCTTGCCGGGGATTGAGCGGAAATCCCGCACCGGGAAGGAATCGACAGAAGCCGCGACGATTCCCCGGGCGATGGGGTGCTCCGAATGATGCTCGACCGAGGCGGCATACTTCAGCAGTCCCTGATTATCCAGGGAATCATCGAAAGTCAGGATATCCGTGACCCCGAACTCCCCCCGGGTCAGGGTGCCGGTTTTATCGAACAGCACCGCCTGAATATTTTTGGCCTGCTCAAAACCGTCCCGGTTCCGGATGATAAATCCGTTCCGGGCCGAAAGCGAGGTGGAGACAGAGACCACCAGGGGAATAGCCAGCCCCAGGGCATGGGGACAGGCAATCACCATGACGGTAACCATGCGCGCCAGTCCGAAAACAAATTCCCGACCGGCTATCCCCACCCAGACCAGGATGGTAGCCAGACCGGCGACCAGCGCCACCAGCACCAGCACCAGGGCCGCCCGGTCCGCCAGGTTCTGCGTCCGGGACTTGCTCTCCTGCGCCCGCCGGACCAGCCCGGTTACCTGGGAGAGATAGGAGTCCGCCCCCGTCTTCCGGATGGAAACCGTAATGGAGCCTTCGCCGTTGATGGAGCCCCCGATTACGGTATCCTCCTTTTGTTTGGGTACCGGTACGGACTCACCGGTGAGCATGGCCTCGTTAACTGAAGTGGCCCCTTCCGCTACCACGCCGTCAGCCGGGATTTTCTCTCCCGGTTTCACCAGCACCCGGTCTTCCGCCTTCAGCTCGTCGAGAGGGACTTCCACCGTGCTGCCATCGGGCTGGACCTTATGCGCCTCGGAGGGCATCAGCCGGGCAAGCTCTTCCAGGGCGGAGGAGGCGGACATGACCGACCGCATTTCCAGCCAGTGGCCCAGGAGCATAACGGATATCAGGGTGGCCAGTTCCCAGTAAAACACTTCCCCGTCCAGACCGAAAACCACCGCGCTGCTGTAAACATAGGCCACGGTAATCGCCAGGGCGATGAGGGTCATCATGCCGGGGGACTTTTCCTTCAACTCTGCGACAATGCCTTTGAGAAAAGGAAAGCCGCCGTAAAAATATACGGCGGTGGACAACACGAAAAGCAGGTACATATCCCCCGGAAAACCGAGGGTTTCCCTTAAGCCCAGGAGCCCCTGGATGAAAGGGGAAAGTATCACAATGGGAACGGTAAGGGCCAGCGAGACCCAGAAGCGGCGGCGGTAATCAGCAATCATCATGGCATGATGGTTGTGGGGGTGGGGCGCGGCGGACGGCTTCCCCTGACCGGCAGGCTGTTCCGAGGCCGGTTTTTCCCCGGAGCCAGCCGGGTGGCGGTGGTGGGGGTCGTGATTCCCGTGTTCCATATATTTATTATATTAAAGGAATCAGGTGAGAGGACTGAATCAATATCGAATCTCCAAATTTTCCCGGTTTTCGGACCCCCGCACCATCCGGTCCGGCTGATTATCGTCTCATGGAATCCGGTGATTCCCGGTCAGCCTTTAACCCGTACACCTTGATGCTGGCGATTGAATCCGCGGCTTCCTTTATCTGCCCGGGCGTTGTTTCAATTTCCTCCGTGATGACCCCGGCCGAAGCATCGCCGACGATGCAGTCCAGCGGGAAAACAGCTTCATCCATTATCTTTACACCGGTAAATCCGGCTGCTTCAACAGCTTTCAGGTAATCGGCTTTCATCAGCGCACCTGAAATACAGGCGACGTAAGCCGCCAGAGAATTCCGGATAGAATCCGGCAGCGCCTTCAAAGTAACGATATCCGAGACCATCAGCCTGCCGCCCGGCTTCAATACCCGGTAAGCTTCCTCAAAAACCCGAGCCTTATTCACCGAAAGGTTGATAACGCAATTGGAGATAACGATATCCACAGAGTTATCCGCCGCCGGCAGATTCTCGATTTCTCCCAGCCTGAATTCTACGTTCCGGTAGTTGCCTTTAGCAGCGTTACCCCTGGCTTTTTCCAGCATTTCGGGGGTCATATCCACACCGATAACCTTTCCTTCCGGACCGACTTTAGCCGAGGCCAAAAAGCAGTCAAATCCGGCCCCGGAGCCCAGGTCCAGGACTACCTCCCCTGGTTTCAATGAGGCCAGAGCTACCGGGTTGCCGCATCCCAGTCCCAGGTTCGCCCCCTCGGGGACTGAGCTCATATCATCTCCGGAATAGCCTATTTTCTCACTGATTACCTGTGCAATACCCGAGCCGCAGCAAGAACTGCCCGAGCCACAGCAGGAACTTCCCTGCCGGGCTATTTTGCCGTAAGTTTTTCTGACTTCATTCCTGATTTCATCATTCATAATCAACAACTCCTTTGTATCCCGTAATATCAGCCGATTCTATACTATTTATCCGCACAAACCCGGTTCTCTCCCGGATAACAGGCGGTCCCGAGCCGCACAGTTTCCCGGAGGCGCTGCCTGTCTTCCGCCGCCACGTCATTTCCGGCTAATCCGGTTGCAACTGCTTCCACCAGTTTTCCCGGATACCGGGAAGTCTCTTCTTGCTGAATGGAATAGAACGACCAGAGCCCTTCTTTCCTGAGTTTGAGAAATCCGGCATCGTACAGCAGCGTTAAATTACGTGAAGCCCGGGTCTGTGAAATCTCCAATGCCTGCATGATTTCGCAGACACAGCATTCCCTGACCAGAAGTAAATTAATCATCCGGAGCCGGGTCTCATCCGCTAAAGCTTTGATGGCTTTTACCAGTTCATACATGATTAACTCCTTGTTTGCGCATATACGCATATATTGTATTACAATGCTGGAATGAAGTCAATAATCCGTTGAATGAAAAAAGCACCTGTAAAACTACCGGTTACAGGTGCTGCAAAACCGGGACTGTGGAACAGCGTCTTTATTCCCAATCTATCCGAGTAGATTATACAAGGGACTTATTTCCCGATATACCTCAAGGCATTCCGGCCGGCGATGCGGCCCGAGTTAACCGCGAAACCCAGCGTCGCCCCTGAAGAGTACTGGAAATTGTAGCTGTCCCCGTAGAGCCCGCTGGCATCCGTACCCACGGCATAAAGTCCGGGGACCGGGTTATCTTCCTTATCCAGCGCTTCCATCTGATGGTTGATTTTGATTCCCCCGAGAGTGCCCAGGGAAATAGTATAAACCTTGACGGCGTAGAAGTCCGGCACCTTGACGGACCACAGATATCTCGGGTCCTTGGCAAACAAATCATCGTGGCCTTTATCACAATACCGGTTATACTCATCAACCGTGGACCTGAGCACAGCCGGGTCCGTTTTCATCTTCAGGGCCAGTTCTTCGATACTCCCGGCTACCAGCACATCGGTATTCCCTTTATCCCGAGCCTCTTTCAGCTCTTTTTCAAAGCCGGTAATACGGGTGCCCGGGAGGTTTTTAAACGCGGCGCTCCTCTCAATTCCGTACTCCGTCCAGTGCCGGCGGGTTGCTTCATCGAATATAGTATAGCTGTAACCCTCTTTCAGCCTGGCAACGGCATTCCCCTGGAAAGTATCGTTAAAAGCAATGCCTTCGTCGCAAAAACGCTCTCCGCGCCGGCTGACCCAGAGAGCCGGCTGGACAGCCGCACACTCCAGATGTCCCTGCCGGGTAATCCCGGGACCCATGGGGCCGGCCCGGAACAGATGGTTGACTCCCATACCCTCTTCAGCCGCGCCGACCTCCCAGGACATGCGGATTCCATCCCCTTCTTTCATGGCGCTGATTGCAGGTATTATGTTAACTCCTATCTCCATACCGGAGTATTTACGGACCCATTCCGGATTATTTCCGTAGCCGCCGGTAGCCACGATAACGGCTTTAGCCCCGACCTGCTCCAGCTTCCCGTCTTTTTCCGCCGCCACTCCGGTGATGCGGCCGTTTTCCCGGAGAATTTTTTTCACCGGGGCGGAAGTCCGGATTTCAACACCCTGCTCCTTCGCCCGGGCTATCAGAGCCTGAATCATAGACGCACCTATCGCCTGGGGGTGCCCCTTCAGGACATGCCAGGTCCGGATACCGTCCGGCATATTCGCCACCGGACCAACAAATTCCACCCCTTCTTTCTGCAGCCATTCAATAGTCCGGGCGGATTCGTCCACGAAAGCCCTGACCAGCCGCGGATTGGCCCTCCAGTGACTGTAGTCCATGATAGCTTTAAAGGCCTTATCCCGAGTATAGTCGATATAGTCCTGCCGCTGCATTTCACTTTCTACGGCAAACATCCCTTCGGCAAAATTTGACACGCCCCCCGTATGGGCGGCTTTTTCCAGAAGAAGGACCCGGGCGCCTCCTTCGGCAGCAGTAAGGGCGGCGGACAATCCCGAGGCGCCGGAACCAATCACCGCGATATCAAAATCTGCAGGCTTTCCCGAACCATTATTCATCAAACTCCTCCTCTATAATTCCATGGCGGCAAAGAACCCTTCGGTAGTCGCTGTACACAGGTTGCCTTTCCGGTTATTGCAATCACCTGCGACATAGACTTCAGGCGCCAGGTCTTTCAATATTTCCAGAATCTCCCTGCGGGGCGACAGTCCCAGAGAAAGCACCACGGTATCACAGGGTATCTCGCTCCGGCTGCCGTTCTTATCCGTAACGGCAACTCCGGTCCCGGTAACCGACTCCAGTTTGACCCCGGTTTTAGTCTCCACATTTTCCTTTTCAAGCATCTCTCTCAACGTCGTGATATTGACAAAAGGAGCCTCCGCGTCAATTTGGTTTAACGGCAGGATATCGATGACGGTAACCTTCTTCCCCTCCCTCGCCAGGAACAGAGCGGTCTCCGAACCGGTCAGTCCGGCGCCCGCAACGACTACCCGGTCACCGGTTTTCACCTTGCCGGTACACACATCTCCGGCCCGGACCACGTTTTCCCTGTTGATACCGGGAACATCCGGAATTACCGGTGACGAACCCACGGCAATAACCAGGGCATCCGGATTTTCGGCTTTTATAATTTCCGGCGTGGCTTCAATCGACAGCCTCACGGTCAGATTGGGGGTATTCAACGTGGTGCGGGATGCCCATTCCAGGTACTTCCGCATGTCAGTTTTAAAGGGCAGCGCGGAAGCCATATTCAGGGCTCCGCCCAGGTGGTCTTCCTTCTCAAACAGGACAACCTGATGTCCTCTTTCCGCAGACCTTCTCGCAGCCTCCATGCCGGCCGGGCCGCCGCCCACCACCACTATCTTTTTCTGCTTCACCGGCGCCGGAAGGCTGATAAAATCAGCTTCCCTGCCGCTGAGCGGATTCACAGCGCAGCGCAGCGGTAAAAAGTAAGTATGGGTCCTTTGAATACAGGTATTACAGCGGACGCAGGGCCGGATTTCAGCCTCTCTGCCCTTCCGGGCCTTATTAACACATTCAGGGTCGGCAATGAAAGCGCGGTTCATCGCCACCATATCGGCCTTGCCCTCGGCAATAATCCGTTCTGCCATTTCGATGTCAATAGACCCGAGCGCCGTAACCGGGATTTTCAGATTCCTTTTAAATTTCTCCGCGAAATGCACGTTGATGCCGCGGGTCACGTAGGCAGGCTGAATCATCAGCGAAGAACAGCCCGGCTCAAACAAATTGCCGGCTGAAATATGCATCAAATCGACTTTGTCCTGGATTAATCGGGCAAATTCCAGCTGTTCCTCCAGTCTGAGTCCGTCGGGGGTTAATTCATCAGCGCTGATACGATATTCAATCGCCAGCCCGTCGCCTACCCTGTCGCGAACCGCTTCCAGCATCTCCATCACAAACCGGGCGCGGTTGTTGAACGACCCGCCATAAGCATCGGTACGCAAGTTCTTTTTTGACGAGAGGAACTGGCTGATGAAGTGTCCGTGGCCGCCGTGTATCATTATCATATCCATTCCGGCCTTGAGACAACGGTGAGCGGCTCTGGCATAATGTTCTATCAGAATCCGGATTTCCTCCTGAGTGATTTTCGTCGGTGATGGGAAGGAGGTGAAATCCAGGTAGGTCAACTCGACAGAGGCCCTGGCGCCGTATCTTTGAATGGCTTCGGCAACCCGGCTTAAACCGTTGATGGTCTTATCTGAGCCAAGATTGAGAATATGGCCGACTTTCGAGGCAATTTCATCGACAATGGGACTATCGCCAAGGGTCACAATACCGGCCCCGCCCCGGGCAAACGCCCTTTCCCACTCGATCAGTTCCCGGGACACATCTCCGTCACCGGTGGCCAGGAAAGGCATCGCGGGAGCGGTCTCTATCCGGTTTTTCACCATCAAATTGCCGACCTTTAAAGGAGTAAAAATATACTTGAAATCAGACATCTCAAAACCTCCCATTCATTTTAAATAGAGCGAGCAATACGCGAACCGGCGGCGACTGCATCCACTATCTGGAGCGGCTCACTGCAATCCCCGGCAGCATATACTTCCGGCACCTTTCCTTCCAGGCTTTTCAGCAAAGAGATATCCGGCTTTAACGGCAAAGCAGGGATAATACTGTCAGCCTCTATCGCCTTTTCATCCCCTTCCCGGGTAACGATGGTCAGTCCTTTATCCGTAATCCGGATAGACTCAACCCCCGAGAACAAAGCCACACCCTTTTTCTGGAACCAGTCAAAAAGGGCGCACCTGAGATGGTGGAACATTCCGGTCCCCAATACTTCTTCAGTATCGACAATGGTCACCTTCCTGCCCCGTTTTACCAGGAATTCGGCCAGCTCGCAGCCGTGCTTTCCACCGCCGATAATCGCGACTCTTTTGCCAACCGGCATCCAGAAGCCGGTCAGCCACCCCAAAGTCTTCGGCCCCATGAATCTTAGATAGGACTTCAGCTTACGGTGCAGGTCCGCACTGTTGACAACATTATGTCGAGTTATCCCGCTTATCTCAGGCATCGCCGGTAATCCCCCGGTCGCCAGGATAACCACATCCGGCTTGATTTCCTCGATGAGTCCCGCATCCACTTTTTTACCTAACCGGACATTGACCCCCAGTTTATGAAGCTGGCCTTCGAAATAGCGGACCAGGGCTGGCAAGTCTTCAATATCGGTCCCTTTGACCAGCGCCGCAACAGGCAGCAGTCCCCCTAACCGGTGTGATTTCTCATAGAGAGTAACTTGATGTCCCCTCAGCGCCGCCACCCTGGCTGCCTCCATTCCCGCCGGTCCGCCACCGGCTATTATCACGCTTTTTTTCCTTTCGGCCGGCCGGAACACGTACGGCTCTTCCGTTCCCAGCAGCGCATTAATCCGGCACCGCTTGACCGCACTCGGCTCCAGGCAGGTGTGACACGCAGTACAGGGAGCAATATCCTCCAGTCTGCCGGAAGCCAGTTTGTTGGGAAATTCCGGGTCGGCCAGCAGTCGCCGGTTCAGGGCAATAAAATCCACCTTGCCCTCTCTTAAGACTTTTTCTCCCAGGTCAGCATCAAGCCTGCCCACCGCAATCAGAGGAATCGACACGGCTTTTTTGATGGCTGCGGCCAAGGGTACATGGGCCCCGGCCCCCTTGCGGCTATAATCGTAATTCGGGGGGAAAGTCTCGAAAGGGAAAGGAGGTTCGGGGAAAAACAGCGCCTCCGGGAAAAAACCGGAGACATGATACCCCAGCCATTGAGACCTGACCTGAATGGCGTCGACGCCGGCTTCCTGCAATATGACACCGGTCCTGATACTATCTTCGGAAGTGATGAACTTCCCTTCCAGTCCGGCAATCTTCCCCATCTCAACGCCGTTAATTGTGACACAGACGGGAAAATCCTTACCGAGACGTTTTTTAATTTCTCTCACAATGCCGGTCAGCATCCTGGTCCGGTTTTCCAAACTTCCACCGTAAGCATCCTGGCGTCTATTCCAGTAAGGTGAGAGGAAATTATGTAAAAGATGGCTGCTGGACGAGTTGATGTCCACCCCGTCAAATCCGGCTTTCTGTGCCCGTACCGCGGCGCCGGCAAACTTCTCGATTATTGCCTCGATTTCCGCAATGGTAAGCTCCCGGGGAACTTCATTGTGAAAATCATTAGGTGATTTCATGCTTACAGGGGAGGCGGCGATGGGAGGGCCGGAATTCAGGGGCACCGGGTCCCCCCAGTACTTGGTCTGCCAGGGGCCGTCATGGTTCATCTGCATAAACGTCGGGCACCCGTATTTATGGATAATCTGAGTCAGTTCACTTAATCCCTGAATGTATCTGTCATCGTCAATACGGTAGCGACGCCTCCAGCGGGCTCCAATCGGAAAATCTATTACCGGGGATTCCACAATTAATAACCCTACTCCGCCCTTCGCCAACGCCTCGTAGAACGATTTGACCCGCTCATTCATACGGAGTTCGCCTTCCTGCGAATAGAGCATCGCCGCCCCCGGTTTTACCATTCTATTCCGTGTCTTAACCGGGCCGATATGAAAAGGTTCGAGCAGTTTTGGATATTTTTTTAGACCACTCATGTGTCTTTCCTCCTCGCCGGTAATATTCGATAACCGTTGACAATTTATTGTTTCTATGATTATATAATAGCCAAAGATTAAAATCTACCTACCAGTTAGTCGAAGCTGATATTACCCTAATACTTAAAAAGGAGGGGGGTTATGGATATCGGAAATATTGAGGAAACCTTTAACACGGATATCGTGGTAGTGGGAGCCGGGACCTCCGGGATGACCGCGGCGTTAACCGCCGTACAGGCAGGAGCACAGGTCATTCAGCTCGACAGGCACACCACTCACAGGTGGAGCGGAGGACACAACAGCGCCATAGGCAGCCGCCTCCAGAAATCCCTGGGAATCGAAGTGGATAAAGATGAGGTATGTTTGCAGTTGATGAAATACGCCGGGAATAAACCGGACCAGAGAATGCTCCGGCTATGGGCAAATAACAGCGGCTCCATTATCGACTGGCTGATTGATATGGCAGAGGCTGCCGGAAATAAAATTTTCATGTACCAGTGGCCGCGCCCTGCCGGATGGGACCCGAAAACCGAATACTATCCCGAGTTCCCGACCTGTCATTGTTTTGCCGATGATACCGGCAAACTCAATCAGGGACTCCTCTTAAAATATATGGCCGGTAAAGTCCGGCAGGCCGGAGGGGAAATCCGCTTTGAGACCCGCGCCCTCCAGCTAATCAGGCAGGAAAACGGCCGGGTCGCCGGAGTAATCGCCCGGGATAAGAATAACCGTTATCTCCGGTTTAATGCCCGAAAAGCCGTGATACTCTGCACGGGGGATTACGGGAATAATCCCGAAATGATGCAGAAATACTGCCCCACGGCAGCCCAATTAGCCCTGGGAAAAAACATCTACATGACACAAACCGACGACCTGAAAGCCGCTCCCGAACCCATAAACACCGGCAACGGGCACTTGATGGCGATGCAGGTAGGAGCGGTAATGGAACCCGGCCCGCACGCCCCGGTGTCCCATGCCCCGGCGGGGCCTCTGGGCACCGACCCATTTCTACACGTTAACGCCGAAGGGGTCCGATATGAAAATGAAGATGTCCCCGGTCAGAGCCTGGCCAACTCCCTTGAACGTCAGCCCGGCTGGATATCCTGGCAGGTATTCGATAGCAAATGGAAAGAAGAGATAGGCAGAATGGGGGCCGGCCTGATGAAACATTACGAGGTGAGCGACTTCGTCCTGAACAGGGTAGAAAAGGCTTTGAAAGCAGACACGCTCGAAGAACTGGCACGAAAAATGGATGTACCGGTCCAGGCATTTATTTCTACCGTAGAAAGATATAACTTTCTGACCCGGATAGGAAAAGACACCGATTTCGGCAAACGGCCCGACAGGCTGACAACTATCGAAAAACCGCCTTTCTACGCCGGCATGTCGGAGCCGGAGTTCCTGGTGGTTCTGGGCGGCCTGAACACCAACCTCGATATGCAACCTCTGGATGCTGAGAGACGCATTATTCCGGGATTGTACCTGGCAGGGAATACTGTCGGCAACCGTTTTGCCGTCGATTATCCCACAATGTGTCCGGGACTCAGTCACGCTATGGCCTGGACTACAGGACGCTTTGCCGGTTTGAATGCTGCCGCGGAATAAAGGTAAGATAAGAGTAACAAGGAGAAGCCGGGGTATGTCTTCACGCTTCAGAGATATCAACGATATTATTGCCCGCAGTCTGGATTTTGAGAACGACGGTAAAGGCAAGCTTCTGCCCCTGGCAGAAGCTGTCAGATGTTATGTCAAACCAGGAATGATGTTACACCTGGCGTGCGGTCTGAGCGGGCCCAGCGCTGCGATTTGTGAAATTATCCGGCAATACTGGAATAAAGACCCGGGTTTTACTTTGATTCAGACCATTCTGGCAGGTCATGTCACCAACCTCATTCACGGCAAGCTGGCCAAAAAGCTGATTTTTACAGTCAGCGCCGGTTCCGGCAGGTCCAGAAAGGAAATTCAGAAAGCCTTTGCGGAGAAAACTATCGAATTTGAAAACTGGTCGCTGCTTTCCCTGCAGCAGAGATTGATGGCAGGGGCTTTCGGTTTCAGCTTCATGCCTTCCAAATCCATTATCGGCAGCAGCATGGCCCTGGATAACACAGAATCTTTCAAGGAAATCAACGACCCTTTCGGGTCGGATGACAAAATCGGCCTGGTGAAATCACTCAACCCGGATATATCTATTGTTCACGGCTGCGTGGCAGATGTATACGGCAATACTATACTCCCGGCTCCTTACAGCGATGATATCTGGGGACCTTTAGCCAGCAGCAATGGGGCCATTGTTACAGTGGAAAAAATTGTACCTTCAGCCTTTTTAAGAAAGCACCCGGCCCTGGTAAAATTACCCGGTTACGTCGTTAAAGCTGTGTGCATCACTCCCTTCGGAGTCCACCCATTCTCACTGCTCAATCCCGGTATCAGCGAATTTGATGCTTATGGAGGGGATGGTGAATTTTAGATCGGAAGAGCGTCGTGTAGGGAAAGAGTGTAGGATAGGGTGT
>CAZIQW010000031.1:0-12217 GCA_964541585.1 uncultured Dehalococcoidales bacterium
GTTTATAATCAGGATATGTCCTGTCTGAAGAATTCATTAACAGAATCAACAGGAAAAGGTGTGGAGTGTCATCCTGTGGCAAAAATTGTATTGGATTTACACGATATTTTTAATAAAGGTTTTGCAATTGATACCGAGCTCCACCGGGTGATAGAGGAAGCTGTAGAGAAAAGGATTGTTCTGGTGGAAATCATCCCCGGCAAGGGTTCAGGACAGCTTAAAAAGCGGGTCCTGCGGTTCTTGATGCAGCCGGAGATAAAGAAGCTCTACCACCGGATTGAGAAAGACGATAAGAATTTCGGCCGCATTTTCGTCCATTTTAAGCATTAAGCCGGAGATAGGGGCGAAGGTGGATTTATCAGTCAGTAATAAATGGACCCCGGACAGTCGGATATCTGGTTACGCCGTTTCTTCCAGGAATTGTAAAACGAGACTATTGAATTCGTCAGCGGATTCTCTTTGCGGGGCATGTCCGCAGCCCGGGAAAATATGCAGGTTAGAGCCTGGAATCAGGTTATGCGCTGTTCTGGCTTGAGATACAGGCAGATATAAATCGTTCCGTCCCCAAACGATTAACACCGGAGATTTAATCCGGGGTAGTCGGTCTCGGACCAGCCATGCTTCTGCCGAAACTGATAAAAATTTTGGTCCTCTTTTCATGCCGCGTAGCCGGTCTGTGGTCCGGAATACGGCAAGCAGGAACCTCCCCTTCCGGCTGAGTTTTCCAATACCTCCGGCATCTATCAAAACTATTTTTTTTATGTATTCCGGATAATCCGCGGCAAAAATGATGGAAATCATGGCTCCCATGGAATGGCCGATTAAGTGAGTACCGGAAATTCCCAGGCTATCCATGAAATCCTTTAGAAAAGCGACGTTCCAGAAAGGAGAGACAGGGATATCGGGGGCTTCGCTCAGGCCGAAGCCCGGCAAATCAAGAGCAATCACCCGAAAATGCTGAGAGAGGAAAGCCAGATTCTGTTTCCATTCATGCCAGTCATTGCCGCCCCCGTGTACCAGGACTACCGGAGTTCCTTCTCCACAGAGTTTGTAATGAATATTAAGACCGGCAACCTTTACTTTATAGCCTGGAAAATCCATACTATCTATATCATATTTCCCACGGGTGGTATAATATCAAAATCTAATTACTCAGCAGGTCAACCGGATAAATCAGGCTCCGGCCACATGGTTCAACCGGGATTTTTGGGAGCGGGTATTTCCTGAACCTCTGCTGCCGTTATGTTTTGAGGGAGGCGCCTGTGCATCTCCAGATCCGTTCCGGCGTTTTTTAAAAGCCTCAACCTGATTGTCCATGTTTTCGTTAACTATATCCTTGAGACAGCCTTTGGCGGCACAATAATCCATGACCGCCTGAGGGTTCTGAGTATGGATGTGTATCCGGATAAGGCTCTCATCGCCGACTACCAGGACGGATTCTCCCATGGAGTTGACTTTCTCTCGCATCTCATCCAGAGGAAGGTTGCTGCCTTCAACCAGGAACTGGAGATCAAAGCCGTAACTGGCAGAAGCGGCGGCTAATCCGGGTTTGCGCACCTTCGTTTTATTTTCTTCAACGGTTGTAATTTCCCGGGAAATACAGCGTTTCATTCCCTGAAAAACGTAAAAAAGACCTTTTCCCCCAGCGTCCACCACGCCTGCCTCCTTCAAAGTAGGCAGCAGTTCCGGTGTTTTGGTAACTGTATCTTTAGCCTGTGCGGC
Source organism: uncultured Dehalococcoidales bacterium (assembly GCA_964541585.1). Lineage (GTDB taxonomy): Bacteria > Chloroflexota > Dehalococcoidia > Dehalococcoidales > UBA3254 > CAZIQW01. Next base: position 1,723 of record CAZIQW010000031.1, read on the forward strand.
TGCTGCTGTCAAAGTTTGTTTCAAATCAGCGCCCTTTTTGGCTGTCCGCAATGCCATCTCGGAGGCTTCCCGAATGACAGTGAGAATGGTCCCTTCTACCGGCTCGGTAAGAGATTTGTAGGCGGTTTCCGAAGCTTTGTGCAGGGCCTGGGCAAAATCAAAGGCGGAAAACTTCTCTTTCATTTCCATACCTTTAGCCAGGCCTCTAAGTATTTGAGATAAAATAACCCCGGAATTGCCGCGAGCGCCTAAAAGTGCGCCCATGGCTGCTTTGGAGGAAATCTCAGCAGCGGATGTGCTTGAAAGGTCTTTTACTGCCTCGGTGGCAGATTGAAGGGTCAGATACATGTTGATTCCAGTGTCCCCGTCCGGAACCGGGAAGACATTGAGGGAGTTAATTTCCTCAATCCTCTTTTCCAGGAGCACTTCAGCTGATTTTAAAGCTTCCTTTAATAGCTGGCCGTCATACTCTCTCTGTTCCACAGTCTTTACCTCCGAGGATTAATACATGACATATACTATTATATACCTGGGAAAATCATATACCTAGCTTCTCTAGGTACTCGGTCAAAAATATACCATTCTTTCCGGTTTCTGTCAATGACCTTTTGTATCGTGTGACCTTTTGTATCGTGGCATCCATCAACGCTTATGGTAAGAATAAGTTCTTCCCGGGGGCTGGCAATGAGAGAGGGACAGACTGGGGAAGCATGGTGGAAAGGAATTGGGAAATTATCAATCGCCAACCAAAAGGGGCTGATATTTGATTTATCAGCCCCTTATCATCCACCACACCTAAAGCCTGGGTCTAGCCTTTGCCGATTCGGAACATCTTGGTACCGCAAGTTGGGCAGGTACCCTGGGTGGCCGGCTTGCCGTTCTTCATGGTGATAGCCTTTGAATTCTTCATTTCCTTCTTGGCTCTGCACTTTACACAATATCCCTGCATGGTTTCACCTCCTTTTTGTAGCTAAGATAACTTATTTAGGTTAAATTGTCAATAGGTTTACGAGGGGAATTTGATTAAATCTTTCAAAAAGTCGACTTTTATGACTTAGGTAAGGGGTAAAAACGGGTTTTTGCTGTTAAAAAACTGGCGCAGGGCAACTTGCACCCTGCGCCATGGAAAATTTCCGGTCTTGAATGTTGATTCTTTTAAAACCCGCCTACAACAGTTCCATATCCTTGAGGTCTTCGGCTATAATTAGCTTTGCCTCAGTTAATCCCTGGACATCCTCAGCAGTCCAGCCCGGGGCTACTTCTTTAAGTACGGGACCTTCCGGGGTGAACTTAATCACTGCTATATCCGTGACTATCATATCCATGCAGTGGGGTGCAGTGAGCGGGATGCTGCACTGTTTGACTATTTTGGGCTTGTTATCTTTGGTAGTATGCTCGGTAGCGCCGATAATTTTCTTGGCGCAGAAAGCCAGGTCCATGCCGCCTCCGATATTTCCTACCCCTCTGCCAGGAAACATCCAGTTGGCCAGGTCTCCTTTTTCACTGACCTCCAGAACGCCCAGGACGGATATATCAATTCTGCCTCCGCGTATCATGGCGAAGGACTCAGCATGATTGAAGAAGGACATGCCGGGTTTCGGATAGACATACTGTCCCCCGGCGTTCGTAAGATCGACATCAGCATACTGAGCGTAATCTTCCTCAGTGACCACCCGTCCGAATCCCAGGGCTCCGTTTTCGGTGTGATAAGTTATCTCGACGCCCTCAGGAACAAAGCTGGAGCAAAGAGTTGGAATTCCGATGCCCAGATTGACAATTGCACCATCGAAAAATTCTCTAGCTATCCTCATTGCAATAGCTTCACGGCTTAATCTTTCTTTTGTCATTTCAGCTACACCTCTTCCTTAACCTGAAAGTCGGTTTCAAGATGGCGCGGGAAACCGGTATCTTCAGTAACTTTAACAATACGCTTCACGTAAAGGCTGGGTACCACGACACAATTAGGATTGATTTCACCGGGTTGGACGATTTCATCCACCTCAGCGATAGTAATTTCCGCTCCCATTGCCATAATGGGGTTAAATTGTCGCTGAGTACCACGGAAAATCAAGTTTCCCATGGTATCTGCTTTCCAGGCTCTGACAAGTGCATAATCTGCCTTTAAACCGTATTCCATCAGGTGCGGTCTGCCGTTAAAATCTCTTTTTTCCTTACCTTCTTCAATAACCGTACCCGGACCGGTAGGGGTGTAGAAGGCTGCGATGCCGGCGCCGCCGGCCCGAATTCTCTCTGCCAGCGTACCCTGCGGTACCAGTTCCAGTTCTACTTCACCAGCCAGGATCTGCTTTTCAGCCTCGCTGGGTCTTTTGGCGGAGGTAGAGAAGGGAAAAGAAGCGATAACCTTCTTTACCTGATGGTTCTGGAAAAGAATTCGGTGATCGTCATAGTCCAGGGTAAGGCCGATGCCGCCTGCAGTATTAGCTACAACGGTCAGATTTTTAGCGCCTTGATCACGGAGAGCCTTGATGAGAAAAAATGGAGTGCCTCCGGGTCCGGCAAAGTTGCCAATGAAGACGACGGAGCCGTCTTTTACATCGGCTACTGCCTCTGCAAATGATGGGAAAACCTTATTAATTGCCATATCACCTCCTAAGTGAATAAATATTCTCTAATACCCCGAATCCGCCCTCTTTCTTCAAAAGGTTAAATATGTAACACGAAACGAATAATCTTTACACTAATATCCTTTCTTGGTTTCAGTATTTAGGAGTTAAAATTATAATACCGGCCCGGCGATATCGGTCTCCTGGAGTAATTTTAGCAGCTTAAGTAAGCGGATGTCTCGTTCCCGGCAGACTTCAGCTTCACTGCGCCCGCTATAATCATAGAAACCTTTCCCGGTCTTAACGCCCAGATGTCCTTGTTCAACCAGTTCAAACAGCTTTTTGGGTTTATAGTCGAGAGGAGTGGACTGCTCGGCGGATTTCAATATTGTTTTGGCGCTGAGGTCCAGCCCGCCGAAATCGATACGCTGGGTAATCCCTACTACCAGCATGCGGAGGGCAAGCCCCCAGATGGCTGCATCATCCAGATCTTTGGGAGAAAGATAGTCATTATCCAGCATCCAGTAAACTTCCCGCTGGAAAGCAATCTGGAGACGGCTGACAACATAGCCGGCGACCGGCCGGTTGAAAATACAGGGCTTCTTGCCCATTTTACGGAGCATATCGGCAACCGCCTGGACGTTGGCTTCATCCGTCTGCGGCCCTTTGACTACGTCTACCAGGGGTATTATCTGGGGTGGTGCATACGAATGTGCAATGAGCACTTTGTCAGGCCGCGAGGTCTCCACGAAATCAAAGATATTCAGAAAGGTTGAGTTGCTGGCCAGAATAGTCTTGGGAGGACAGACCTCGTCCAGCTGCCGGAAAATATCCATTTTGGCTTCCTTATTCTCCACTACTGTTTCAATAGCAAAATCGGCATCTCTGGCGGCTTCTTCGAGGGATGTAAAGGGAGTTATGCGCCCCATGATAGATGGTATGTCATCCTTCGTTATCAAACCGGCCTCGGCCATGGTCTCGAGACTGGAACGTATCAGTGTGTTAGCCCGTTTGAGTGTTTCCTGAGTACGGGAGAACATCGCCACATTATAACCGCCCTGGGCGAAAGCCTGTGCCAGCCCGTGGCCCATTGTTCCGGCCCCAACAATCAGGATTTTTTTAAATTCAATTGCCATGTTAAATCTCCTTGCAGATTATTCCGGTCTAGGTATCTGGAGCTGCTGAAAATAACGCCAAGGCTAAAATTGCATATATCGGCGGATACTGTTGTATAATCAGTATCCGCCGCCTTTTTTTCGATTACTTTGCTCGGGTCTAGCCGATGGCTGTTAGACCGCCATCCACATAGAGAATCTGGCCGGTGATGAAGTCTGAAGCAGGGGAAGCCAGGAAGACACAGGCTCCAACAATATCAGCAGGCTGACCTACTCTCTTCAGAGGACAGCTGGCTAGAAACCGGTTTAATTTCTCAGGGTCCTGAAGGGTTTTTTCCGAGAAACGTGTGGCAACCGTGGAGGGACCAATGGCGTTAACATTAATCTTGTAGGGCGCCCATTCTGAGGCTAATGAACGGGTAATCATATCAATAGCTCCCTTGGTAGAGGCATATCCCTCGTTACCGCTCCACATGGTGGCACGTACGCCTCTGACTGAAGAGAGATTGATAATTTTCCCTTTTTTCCGGTCAATCATGATTTTGCCGAATTCACGGCAAGTCAACATGGTGCCTCTAACATTGATGGCGTACATAAAATCCCAATCCTTAACGGGAAACTCTGAGGCATTCTTCTTAACATTCACACCTTGTGAATTGACCAGGATATCCACAGTCCCAAAGCGGGCTATCACGTTGTCTCGAAGAGCGGCGACACTGTGTTCATCGGTGATATCAAACTTGTAAGCAATGGCTTCGGAGTCCTTGTGGTTGGCAAGAATATCCTGGGCTACCTGTTCCGCTCTTTGCAAGTCTACGTCAGCAATCACTGTTTTGGCCCCGTACTCGGCTAGTCCGTGTCCGAGAGCTTCCCCAATGCCGCCGGCACCACCAATGACCACAGCTACCTGATTATCCAATCTGAATAGATTAGCCATATTTTGTTACCTCGTGATTTAATTCCAGCCCTAGACTGGTTTCAGTCCGAAGAACTGCCGGGCTTCATCTGGAGTGCAAGGTTCTTTGCCCAGTTCGCGGGCTATTCTTACTATCCGGGCGACAAGTTGGGCATTGCTTGTGGCGAGTTCTCCTCTTTTATAATAAATGTTGTCTTCCAATCCAACTCTAACGTTACCACCGAAAATCATACCCAGCATCCCCACGGGAAGCTGTGCCCTGCCGACTCCAATAGTATTAAAATAAGCGTCTTCGGGTATATACTGGAGATAAGTGGCAAAGTACATGTTATCTGCTTCCAGCGCTCCCTGATAAGCCATTCCTAATATCAAACTTACGTTATAGGGTTTTTTGATGAGTCCTTTTTCAATGAGGATTTTTACATCCTGCATCATGGAGAGATTATATATCTCCATCTCCGGTTTAACGCCGTATTCGTCCATGCGCCTGACAAAAGCTTCAATATCCTGCCTTGCATTCATGAAGGGAGTACCGGCAGCCTCGCCGATGGTGCGTACCAAGGTGCCCATGTTCAGGGAGGCCATTTCCGGGTAGGCTTCCAGACATCCGGTCCGCTGCTCTATAGTGAGGTTAGATCCTCCGCCAGTAGAGTCCTGAAGAATCAGGTTGCATTTCTTCCGGATTTTTTCATGGATTTCTTTGAAGACTGCTGGATCACCGCTATTAACGTTGTTCTTATCGCGGGCATGAATATGGACAACGGCTGCGCCTTCGTTGTAACAATCATAAGCGGAATCCGCAATTTCATCCGGCTGTTCCGGAATTGCAGGGTTCATTTTCTTGGTGACCAGGGCACCGGTCTGGGCGACTGTGATAATTACCTTGTTGTCAGGCATTTTTAAGTAATTAATAGCCAAAATTGTCTACTCCCCTTTATTATTCTTCTACTATGGCTACCAGACGAACGATGGAGGCCTCTCCTCCCTGGAAACGAATCGGAAATGCAGCTAGGGTGCAGCGCTTGCCGGTAACTTCATCGATTTGCCCCCCGGCAATCTCGATGCCCGGGATCCCGTTTTGAGCCAAAGCCAGATGGGTGGGCTCGTAGATGGGGAATAGTTTATCGGGATCTTCTCCTCTTTCCTGCATATACTCATCTCTCAAATTGGGATTCCATTTCCACAATGGAGTATGCGCACAGGGATGGTCCGTGGCTCCGCCGTCTACTGCCAGGCACTTGATTTCATGCTCAACAAACCATTCCGCAGCCTCGGTATAGCATCCGGGGTAATGGTTGAAGTATTTGTAACCATAAGTGGGGAAGTATTTATGCCAGCCGGTGTTGATGACAACGAAATCCCCCTTCTTAATCTGGGGTTTGGCATTATCCAGTTCTTTGCGTCCAATAACATCCCATTTCCCGAGATGCCTCATGTCGACTACAACCCCTTCGCCATAACAGCTGGACAGAGGTATCTTATCGACGGTCAGACCGCCCTCAAGCACATGCAGAGGAGCATCCATATGAGTGGATGCATGCATTTTGGTCTTGATTACGGTGGTCATCTTATTTACGCGACCTTTCTTCGGGTCGCCGGGAAAGGTAGCAAATTCAGGGAAGGTGACTCTGCTGATTTCGGTGTCGTACATTGTTGGCCAGGGCCAGAGTGGAATTCCTGAATAGAAGGGTTGGGACAAATCATAGAACTTTAAAGCCATTGTTAAACCTCCATATTTATTTAGAAAATTCGATGGAAAACGTTGTAAAATGGTTTTCCATCTTGCGATTTTCCACAACTATTAAAACATCGGGTTTTGGGCTTGTCAATTACTGATGTCACACTTGTGTTAAAGTTGAGCTGAAAATTTAAAAATACAGCTAAGAGTTCGAAATCAAGAAGGGAAATCGTAGCTTTTAATTTAAATATTTTAGTTTTGGTATCAAATGCTGTCAGTTTCTTCGTTTAACAACAAAATCAGCCAGGTCCATCATAGCTTGACGGCTGGGAATATCAGGTAATGCTTGAATCTGGCGGCAAGCTTTGTCTGAGAAATCTTTGGCAACCTGGTAGCAGTCATTAATAATCGAAGAACTGCGGATTTGCTCTATTGCAGTTTGGATGTTTTCCGGCTTATTCCGATTTTGGAAAAACTGTTTTACCGGGTTGTCCTGAGGATAACGTTCATTTAACATTAGAGCAGGAAGTGTCAGCGTCCCCTGCATCAAATCAGAGCCGGCTGGTTTACCTAGCTCTTCTTCCGTGCCGACAAAATCCAAAATGTCATCTACTATCTGAAAGGCCAGACCCAGGTTGTGCCCGTATATTCTTAAGTGTTGTATAGAGATTTCGGGGGCCTGGCTGAGTACGCTACCGGATTCTGTGGAGAGGCAAAAGAGGGAGGCCGTTTTGCCGAATATTCTTTGAAAATAGTCTTCACGTTTCTGATTGATGTTAAAGGCATTGATAGCCTGGTTAAGTTCTCCCTGGGAAATAATCATCAGAGTTTGCGATAATAGTTTGATAGCTCTCACGTTAAGCGTATCGGATACTTCCACGCTGGATTTAGCAAATAGATAATCACCCAGAAGCACGGCAGGGTCTGTTCCCCATAATTTATAAATGGTGGGCCTTCCCCGGCGTGTTTCCGATTTATCAATCGCATCATCGTGTACCAGGGTGGCAGTATGCATCAGCTCAATTGCCGTGGCCATATGCAGGAGGTATTCCAAATGGTAGTTATAAAACTTTCCGGATAATAGAGTGAGTGCCGGGCGGATTCTCTTACCTCCAATTCCCAGGCTATGACTCAGCAGTTGAGCCAGCCACTGGAAGTCCACTCTGGCTACTTCTCTCAATGCGTCCTCTACTTTGCTTAAATCTTCATTAATCGGTGAATAAATTTGATTCAGTTCCAATAGACTACCCCTATTCTTTACTCCATTATTGTATGTTCCAGGCGGCTGTTTTCCTCTTCGACCTGCTTTTCATCCAGTTTTGTAAAGAGAGGCTGGGGAGTCACCAGCTTTTGGCCGGCTGGTGGCAGTTCGAAATACCAGCCATATTCCTGTACACTACCGGAATATCCCAGATATTCATGCAGCTTCTGAGAACTGAAGGGCAGGAAAGGATACAGGGCTGTTCTGAGGCATGACAGGACCGAAATGGCTACATATAATGACGTGCCCGCAGCAGCTTTATCCTGCTTGATTGCTTTCCAGGGTGCCTTATCGTCGAGGTAGCGGTTGGCTTCCTGCGCCAGACTCATAGCCGCTTTAATTGCATCCTTAAACCGGCACCGGGCCAAAAGCTCATCCAGCGTAGCCAGTGTCTCTCTCGCCTTTTCGGTAATAGCCTGACTTTGAGCGTCCAGGGGGCCGGGAGTAGGGATGGTTCCGTCATAGTTCTTGTAAGTAAAGGTCAGTACACGGTGGGCCAGATTTCCGTATGTGGCTACCAGTTCATCATTATTCCGGCGGTAATACTCACGCCATGAGAAATCGGTATCGGTAGTTTCCGGCATGTTAATTGAGAGCAGATAGCGCAACGGGTCAGTGGCGTAACGTGACAGGTAGTCGGGTACCCAGACTGCCCAGTTTCGGCTGGTAGAAAATTTCTTCTGTTCAAAGGTCAAAAACTCATTTGCCGGCACATCGTAGGGTAAATTTAAATCACCATAGCCCATCAACATGGCGGGCCAGATAATGGAGTGAAATACAATATTGTCCTTGCCGATAAAATAATAACTTTTTGCGTTACCCTGCCAGAATGTGCGCCATTTTTCTGCATCACCGGTCATTCTGGCCCATTCCTTGCTGGCGGATAAATACCCGATTACGGCATCGAACCAGACGTAGATGCGTTTCCCCTCATAACCCGGAAGAGGAACAGGGATGCCCCACTCCATATCTCTTGTGATGGCTCTGTCCTTCAAGCCATCTTCCAGATAGTGCAGAGAGAAATGGTAAGCATTGGACCGCCAGTAGGTCCTGGGTTTAATCCAATCAATAAGCTTATCCTGGAAAGCGCTTAACTTTAGAAAGAAATGCTCGGAATGTTTGAATTCAGGGGTCTCTCCGCAGAGACGGCAGCGGGCGGCTTCCAGTTCCACCGGATTCATCGGTTTGCCGCACTGGTCGCACTGGTCTCCTCGGGCTTCTCCGAATTTGCAGAAGGGGCAGGTACCCTCGATGTAACGATCAGTCAGAAAACGCCGACACTTCGGACACCAGGCTTGCAGCACACTGTCCTTATATATATAACCTTTATCCAGAAGCTTCAAGAAGAAATCCTGAGTTACTTCAATATGGTTAGCAGTATTGGTGTTGGTAAACAAATCAAAAGAGATACCCAGACTGTTAAATGTCTCCACGAATTGATTATGATAGTGTGAGGCAACCTGTTCGGGCGTTTTCCCTTCCTGCTCGGCTTTAATCGTAATCGGCGTACCGTGTTCATCGCTGCCGGAGACCATCAGTACCTCGTTGCCTTTAGTACGGTGATATCGGGCAAATATGTCAGCTGGCAGGTAAGCCCCGGCCACATGACCTAGGTGTCTGGGGCCGCTGGCATAAGGCCAGGCAACCCCGATAAAAATCCTTTCCCCCATGGGTCAACTCCTGGTAATAAATTGGATTACAATTCAATAATACCGAAAGCTTAATCGGTACTCAAGTTGAAAAAAGATTCACCATCTTTCTTTATTGGGCCGGCTTTAATCAATCCCTGCCCCTGGCAGCAGTCCATACAGAGAATCTGATGGTTATCTTTTGCTTCCTCTAATGACAGGTAACGCTCCGGATAAGGAATATTACGATTACATTTATCGCATTTAATGTTGCCTAGTGAGATACATCCGCTGCGCACTCGCTTACTCCTTATTTTAATTTTATCCAGGCCTGGTATAATTCTCTTCTGGAGTGGCCTGTTTCTCCAGATATCTTGGCAATAGCTTCTCTGGCAGTTATGCCGGACCGACGCATCTTGTATAAGCGTTTTTTTATGTCTTCATCAAGCGCAGGCCTGACTGCTTCAGGTTTGCCGGCAATGACTATTGTAAACTCTCCTCTGGGTGATGAGAAATGTTCTACAGCTTGGCTGATAGTTCCCCGGAAGACCTCTTCATGGATTTTGGTCAGCTCACGGCAGACAGCAGTTTTTCTATCTCCCAGAATTTCCAGTATATCCTGCAGGGAATCGGGAATCCGGTGCGGAGATTCGAATAATACCAGGGTATGGGATTCATCAGCTATGGATTTGAGTATTCGACGCCGTTCGCCTGGCTTATGGGGCAGGAAACCCAGATAAAGAAAGCTGTCCGTGGGCAAACCGGAAACCACCAGGGCAGTGACCAGAACCGAAGGGCCGGGAACTGGAATAACGGGAATATTGTGCTGGCTGACGGCGGATATCAGCTCGTATCCGGGGTCTGATATACCCGGCATGCCGGCATCGGAAACCAGAGCTACATCCTCATTCTCAAGACAGGTTAAAATGTAGTCTAATTTGGTCAATTTATTATGCTCATGATAACTGGTTGTCGGTGTTTTTATTTCATACATGGAAAGTAGCTTACGGGTCTTACGAGTATCCTCAGCCGCTATCAGTTTCACTTCCTTAAGAATACGGACAGCGCGTAAGGTAATATCTTCCAGATTGCCAATCGGGGTAGCCACAACATATAATGCGGGCATTTTACCTTTCCTGTTTTCGCTATTATAGCCCATAGTTGGCTATTCGTCTACTAATAGTCTAATAACCTATGCTCTAATAATCTTATCTTACAAGTTCGCCACTTGCTTTTTTTATTAATGTATTGTGTACTATTTATACGGGTATGTTGTAAAGTATCGGGAGTCGGGGTTATCTGTCGTCATGCAGGCAGAGTGGAGAGATTATTT
>CAZIQW010000032.1:0-12156 GCA_964541585.1 uncultured Dehalococcoidales bacterium
GGGTTGTTTCCAGTTTGGTTATCCGGTTTTCAACTTCAGTTCCGTATTCGAGGTTTTGAGCATCAACGGGTTTTTCCTTTTCACCTGCGACGGCCAGCGCCGCATCAATTAGCTCATGAACCCCGATACCCCTGATGGCAACAGTGCCGATGACAGGAGCCCCGATAATCTGACTGAGCATATCGGTGTTGATATTGATGTGTTTCTTTTTAGCGATGTCCACGTAGTTCAGGGCGATAACCATCGGCACCGCCATTTCTTTCAACTGCAGGGTTAGATACAGATTTCTCTCCAGCGAGGTTGCATCCACAATATTGACAACTATATCCGGGCGTTCCTTTAAGATATATTCCCGGGTGGTCATCTCTTCGGGGGAGTAAGCACTGAGGGAATATATTCCCGGCAGGTCGACAATTTTTATTTGCTGATGGTGATGGGCCAGAAACCCTTCTCTTATCTCTACGGTCTTTCCGGTCCAGTTGCCTAACTCCTGTGTCAGTCCTGTTAACTGGTTAAATATAGCACTTTTGCCGACGTTGGCGTTTCCGGCGAGAGCTATGGTCACATATTTCTCTTTATTCCGGTGCCTGTGTTGATGTTGATGTTTTTTGGGAACTGTATAAAAAGGTACCGGTCTCTTCAATCAGGCGCCTCTACTTTCCAGGGATGGTTTCTCAATAAAAACGTTGCAGGCAATTTCTTCCCCCAGGGCCAGCTTTGAGCCTCTTACGGCAATTTCCACTGGGCCTTTGAGGGGCGCGATGCGGCTTATTTTCACTTTGGTTCCTGGCGTCAATCCCAGATCTAAAAGTCTCCGGAGGATTTTATTGTCACCTCTGATAAAGGCTACGGTGCCTTCCTGGTGCTCTTTTAGTGAAGATATGGAGACTATATCGGTTTTTCTTTTTCCCACTTTCTCCAGGCTGTCTCCATCCCACTTACGGCATTCGTTGCAGCTGCTAAAACCGAGATTGCAGGGAGGGATAACATTCTGGTCATCGGGGCATCTACCCGGGGCCTGTAGAGTCTTGCAAAGAGCCCGTTCAGTTTCATCGGATAGAGAATGCTCCATAGCACAGGCTTCTTCATGGACCTTGTCGTTTCCGATATGCAAGATATCGTGCAGGAACCGTTCCAGCAACCTGTGCTTCCGGGTCATCTTTTCAGCAATCTCAAAACCTCTGGGGGTGAGGGTGACTCCCCGGTGAGGGGTATAATTGACATAACCATGTTCTGCCAGTTTCTTCAGCATTTCGGTAACACTGGCCGGAGTTACTTTTAGCCGTTTGGAAATATCCGTGGTACCCGCTGCCTTTCCGTTTTGCGTCAGGGTATATAACGCTTCCAGGTACTCTTCAGTGCTGGTGCTCATCCGGGCCTCCCTTAATTAGGCACACCTAATACTTAGGCACACCTAAATATTAACAGGTGAGATTGCATTTGTCAACAGGGGTTTAAATTTAAATTTGAGGCGGTCCTTCAGCCAATAATCTGAGTTTGGTTTCGTCGGCAATAGTTATTTCCCCGCGGACAGAGGAGATGATACCGCGCTCTTTCCACAGACTCAGGATGCGGATGGTGGTTTCCGTGGTGGTGCCTGCCATATCCGAAAGCTCCTGGCGGGTATACGGGAGAGTCGGCCCCAGTTTAGCTGCCAGCATCAGCAGCATCCGGGCTAGACGTTGTTCGACTCTCTCCCCGGCCAGGTCGCGGAGGCGGCTCTGCGCCTCGCGCAAACGCCCGGAAAGAATCCCGATGATTTTCAGGGAAACTCCAGGATTATGCAATAAAAAGTCCATGAAAGCAGCTTTACCGATAGCCAGTAATCGGGTTTCCGATATAGATTGGGCAGATGCGGGGTAAGGTTTATTCTCAAAAACAGCCACCTCACCAAACATTTCTCCGGCGCCAAAGAAAGCCAGAATTACTTCTTTACCTGTAGAGGTCATCTTGGTGATTCTGACCTTGCCTTCCGCCACGATATAAAACCAATCGGAAGAGTCGTCTTCCCAGAAGATAGCCGCGCTGGCTGCAAAATGGCGTTCGGTTACCAGATTGGAAAGCTCGCGGAGTTCTTTTTCTTCCAGAGCTTCAAAAATCGGCGATTGTTTTAAAATGGGTATGTAATTTTGTTTCAAAAGGCTGCTTTATCCCCTGTTTATTTTATCTGAGAAATATCAAAAATCTGCGCCTGGTATCCCGAGAGGTTAAAGCCCATTCCCGGGTGGGCCATCAGTATGCCGCTTCGAGTCATACTCTGCCCGCTCAAATTATCCGTGAGTAAATATTCATGAGACTCTGAAACGTCATCCTGGAAGCAGACCCGCCCCTGTGAAGGATGCTGGCTCAGGTTGACTATAACCAGCTTTATTGAATCACCCAGCTTCCAGGTACTCGCAATCAGATTAGCTGCGGTATTATCACAATTATCAAAAACCGGTTTCAGTTTCCAGACACCGGCATGGAATATTTCCTCGTTGATTACCGGCAGGAGTTTCTCGTAAAAAGCCTGTATCTCGGGGTCAACGGTTTCCGGTTTAGACTGTCGGAGTTGTACCGGCAGCCGTATCTGTTTGCCTTCAATCTGCCCGTGGAAGAAAAGCTTCAACCCGGGAAGTGTGGAGAAAAGGGCTGCCGCTGCCCTGGTTTTATTCTTGCCAAAAGCGGTTACGCTGCGGAGTTCATCATGGTTTTCAATAAACCGGATTAGTTTTCTTTGGTAGTCCATTTCGGCGGTCAGGTGCAAATAAACGTCGTGGGGATGTCCTGCCCTCATACGGTCGTAAAGCCTTTTATCGTAAACAAAATCGAAGCCTAGCTGCTGGAGAGTCCATTCGGTATCCCAGTAAGCCTCGGCCATATAGACCAGATTGGGGACTTGCCGGACAGCCTGGCCCCAGAATTCCTCCCGGGGAACGGGGTATCCGGGATTCCGATTATCCCGGCCCCAGGTCTGTTGAAAAATATCGTTCAAGACCAGCATCGCCATATCGCAGCGGATGCCGTCGCAATACCGGGAAATCGTTTCCAGCACCCCGACCATCGCCTGGCGGGCCGCCGGATTACAATAGTTCAACTGGGCGGTATCCGTCCAGGGCGGGAAATTGGGGTCGCGTCCATGAGCTATATACAGCAGCTTCCCGTTATATTTAACCGGGAAGAACGCCCCCCGGTTATTCCGGTAATCCTTTTCGTTGCCCTGAATGAAATACTCCGGATGCTCATGCAGCCAGTGATGGTCGATTCCGGTATGGTTGGGAACAAAGTCAAGAATCAGGCCCATGCCGCGCTTATGCAGCTCTTCATAAGCCCGAGCCAGGTCCTCCCAGGTGCCTACCAGCGGGTCGGGACTGTAAGCGCTGATGGAATAGCAGGAGCCGATAATATCTTCCGGTGTGCAGCCGGGTAACACTGTCTCGAAATAACGGCGGAATTCCGGGCTGTTGAGGCTGATTTTCCGCCCTTCCTGGCTGCGGGCCCAGACCCCCATAAGCCATACAAAGTCCATGCCCAGTTCTTTTAACCGGTCCCATTCCCCTGCCGGAACATTGCCCAGCATTATGCGTTTCCTCAGCCGGTGGGACAGTTCGTAGAGCCAGGCTGCAGTATTAATTTCATAGAGTTCCGGATTTTCACGCGGTAAATATTTCGGTGACATGACAATTCACATTATAGGAGATTTTAACCTTAAAAGTAACGTTTTTATTGAGCTTTGACCCTGAGGGGAATTCCGGCGACCAGTAAATAGACTTCATCACAGCTTTGTGCCAGCATTTGATTGGCGCGGCCGAGAATATCCCGGTACAAACGACCCATACGGTTATCCGGGACTATTCCCAGCCCCACTTCATTGCTGATGATAATAAAAAAGGCTTCAATCTTCCGCAGGCATTCGATCAATCCGCTGATTTCAGTAATCACCTCTGTTTCCAGTACCGAATCTTCAACCCTGTCGAACTCCGGTTCATCATACCGGCAGAAAATATTGTTGACCAGCAGGGTAATGCAGTCTACGAGTACCAGCTGCTCATCTTCAATACCGGCTTCAATCTCTTTGCCGGTATTGAGAGGGGCTTCCAGCGTGCGCCAGGCGGCAGGTCGGGAGCGTTTATGGTTCTCAATTCTGAGGCGCATATCCTCATCTCCGGCGGTAGCCGTGGCCACGAAAAGGACTTTTGCGGCGGTCTGTTTTGCCAGTTCTTGTGCGTAATGGCTCTTGCCGCTGCGGGCACCGCCCAGCAGCAGGATAGATTTTTTCTCGTTAAGGGAATAAATCATGCGTTTTTCGCCCTCAATTCAAGCCGGGAAATATCCAGCGACCAGTAGCCCGGTTCCAGGTATCGGGTCGTCCCGGTTATTTCCATACTCTTTTTAAACAGGGGGCCGTCAGTCACCAGGGTATGGTATTCTCCGGCTTCTCCGCACGGGGTAATGCAGACGGTCTTGCCCGGCTCCGTCAGGTCGTTAATAAAAGCAGAATCCAGCTTTCGGCCGATCCATTCGTGACCCAGTTTATCTGCTTTGGTCAGGATTATGGTAGTCTCAAAACCGGAATCGATGAATTCTCTGACCAGCTTCTCCTGCCTCTCGCCCCACAAGGGCAAACGGGCCGTAAGACCGGTTTCCCGGCAGACCCTTTCTACCCATGTCCGGTGTTCCTCGAAATCAATATCCCCGAAAATTCCGGCAGTGATGCCTTCCTCTTTCAAGGAGGAGAGCAGCTTCTTCATCTCTGTCTCGTAGTTTTCAGAAGAAGCCGGCTGCTGGATAACCGGGATGTCCAGGGCTGCGGATTGCATCTTGAGCCACCCGGCCGGTATCTGATGGCTCCAGGAACGTTCGCCATCCTCGGTAACCATATTAATCAGATAGCGTACCTGCCAGCCTGCCTGCAGCGCCCGGTAAAGGGCCAGGCAGCAGTCTTTGCCGCCGCTCCAGGAAACAAAGGCTTTTTCCATCATTTGCAATCTTCCTTCAGATGCGATGTGTCATTCAGCAGGCTGAGAATGGCGGTTTCGGGATAGGTGTCGACAATGTTGAGCGAGGCCAGGTCTACCCGGATGTTCCAGAGGTGCCGTAAATCTAACTCCAGAAGCCGGCAAATGAGAATCCGCAGAACGCCGCTGTGGGCAACCACCAGTATGGTATCACCGGCAGTATGTCCGGCCAGGCGGGATTCAAATTCAATAACTCGCTTTTCCAGCTGGGGCAGGCTTTCCCCGCCGGGATAGGCCATCGCCGGACTGCGCTCGGTTTTCATACGGGCTACTTCCGGGTACCTGCCGGATATTTCGCTGAAGGTCAAGCCCTCCATTTCTCCGAAATCAATCTCATTCAATTCCGGGCAGGCAATCACTTCCAGGTTATGAGCGGAGGCTATAGTCCGGGCGGTTACCTGTGCCCGGCTTAACTGGCTGGAGTAAATGAAATCGATTTTCTCCCCGGCCAGCCGGTTTTTCAGCTGTTCGGCCTGTTTCAGTCCCACACCTCCCAGGCCCACGTCAGTACGGCCCCAGAAGCGCTGAGAGCTGTTTAATTCAGTTTCACCATGTCTTACCAGTAATAGTCTGGACAAGTCTCCCCCCCTGTAAATACTGCAAATAATTCTAAACTGTGTTCGGTTTCCATCATAATATGGGCTGTATCAGCCACCGGTTATAAGCCAGCAGGACAACTATGATAAAAACGCTCACTGTGGCGATTTCATTAATAGCCCCGTAGGTATCGCCGGTCAACCCCCTCAAACGGCTTTTTATGTAAATAGCCGTCAGGGTCGCTGTTATCCAGGCAAAGGCCATAACAATCAATCCGGTCACATTGAATAATACTACACTTAAGATAACGGTGACCAGTGTCGCCGGAACGAACTGCCGCCAGCTGACAGTGTCCTTTAATGCTCTGCCCAGTCCGGAAGGCCGTGCATAGGGGTAGACATAGATGGAGTTGACCATTGTCCAGCGGCTCAGGACCGGGGCTAATATCAGGACGCACAGCTTTAAATCAGCCGGAATGCTGTTCAGGGTAACGTACTCAATCAGGAGAAAAAGACCGACGCCGATAGCTCCGAACCCCCCGACCCGGCTGTCCCGCATGATTTCCAGCCGCTCTTCGGTTGTCCGGTGTCCGGCGATACCGTCCAGGGTATCCGCCAGGCCGTCGAGATGGAGAGCACCGCTCAGGACTGCCAGGGCTGCCACCAGCAGGATATTAACTACACTGGAGGGCATGATGAAACCGAGGCCATAGTTGATTCCTGCCAGCACCAGGCCGACGGCCAGCCCTACCAGGGGAAAGTAAGCCGTAGAGCGGCCTATCTGCTCGATGGTAAAACCTCGCTTTATAGGCAGAAGGGTGAGAAATTGGAAAGCAGCCAGCAAGGACAATTATTAACCTCCGATAAATCTTGAAAATATGTAATTAAGCACCGGGAGATAAAATCCTGGACTCTAACATCTTTCCCCGGTTCCTGTATCTTGGTTATTGTGCCTTATCAGAAACTCCCGCTTCGGCGAAAGTAGCCATTTCGGACAGAATACGGCACGAAGCGTCGGCCAGATGAATTCCCAGGGCCGCCCCGGTCCCCTCCCCCAGCCTCATATCCAGGTCCAGCAGGGGCTTGATACCCAGATGATTCAGCATGAGTTTATGTCCCGGTTCTACTGAAGCATGGGCGGCTATCATATAGTCTTTAACTCGGGGACATAGTCCGGCAGCTATCAAGGCTGCCGCACCTGAAATAAAACCGTCCACCATTACGGGGACGCGGCAGGCTGCCGCACTCAGCATCACCCCGGCCAGCCCGCCGATTTCAAGTCCGCCAACCCTGGCCAGCACTTCCAGCGGCCTGGTGGGGTCGGGCTTATTAGCCGACAGGGCTTTGTTAATGACTTCGATTTTATGCTCCAGTTGTTTATCGTCCAGCCCGGTGCCTCTTCCGGTAACCTCCGCTGCGCTCTTGCCGGTCATGACGGAACAGATGGCGCTGCTGGCCGTGGTATTGCCGATTCCCATGTCCCCGGTCCCCACTATGTCCGGACCGTCTTTCATTTCAGAATTGAGAATTTCGATCCCGGTTTCGAGGGCCTGAACGGCCTGCTCCAGGGTCATAGCCGGTCCGAGACACATATTTTGAGTGCCGGGAGCTACTTTTTTCTGGATGACTCCCGGAAAAGCAGCGGTATCGGCAGCCACACCGATATCGACTACCAGCACCCCGGCTCCAATCTGACGGGAGAGGACGTTGATACCGGCCCCCCCATGGACAAAATTTAGCACCATTTGAGCGGTGACCTCCTGGGGATAGGCGCTGGTTCCTTCCGCTACCACCCCGTGGTCGGCTACCATTACAATGATGGATTTTTTCTTTATCTGCGGCAGGGGTCTGCCCTGGATACCTGCTAATTGAACGGACAGCTCTTCCAGTCGGCCCAGGCTGCCGGCTGGCTTGGTCAGGGTTTCCTGTCTGGCCCTGGCCAGTGACATGGAATTATTGTCCAGGGGTTTAATATTTTGAATGGTCTCAGTTAATAGTTTCAAAATCAGTGCTCCTCAACTCTCGTTACGGATTATTACCTCAATTTGTTTCGTATTCTGATCATTTAAGTATACACCCTCACCTGGCTTCTCTCATCAAGAAAGAGGAATTAAGATAGCTATTATATTGGATAGGCTCCGCAGGTACGACAGAAGCTGGCGTGCTCTTTGACCCCGGTCCCGCAGTCAGGACATTTCCTCCCGCTGTTCGGAGCTAAACCGGGAACGCCTATCACGTCCCGGTAGATTTCATAATAGACCAGGTGCTCTTTGCTGCGAATAATCACTTTATCTTCATGCAGATAAATTTGCTTCTTCCGGTCGAACTCGGAATCGTCTATCCTGGCATCAAAAAGGGCCGGTAAGGTCGCAGTGCCGGTACCTTCCTCCAGGGGGGCTTTGGTCCTCCAGGCTATCTCCGGGGAAAGCAGGCTTTCGAAAGCTTGACGCAAAATCCATTTGCCCCACGCCTGCTTCCCATTCCGGTTGACCTTCAGGCTGGAGTCCAGACCCATGGCCAGGGCTTTAAATTCAGGATCGAGGAACGGCAGTCTGACTTCAATACCCAGGGCTTCGGCCAGAGGGATCGAGGAAAAGTTCATGCCGGTGCACATATTATGTAATGCAGTCTCCAGCTGCGCTTTCTCCATATCGAAGAAAAAGCTGTAGCCGGCCAGGAGCTCATCGGCGCCGTCCCCAGTCATAACAGTGGGTAGTCCCCTCCCTGCGGCGGCTTTCAGGCCGATATAGGCTGCGGCGCTGTTGCGCACCTCCATGGGGTCAAAGGTCCTGAGGGCTTTCACCGTTTGGCGGATACCCTCTTCCAGTTCTTCGTCACCGAAATAGTGAATATAATGGTCCAGGTTAAATAAGCGGGCTACTTTCACCGCGTACTCAATATCCGGTGCCGGTGCTCCCCGCAAGGCCACCGTGATGCAGTACGGTTTTTGCCATCTGGCGGCCAGGGCTGCCAGTATAGAGGTGTCCAGTCCCCCGGAGAGGAGCAGCCCGGCGCTTATATTGCGCCTGACACTTTCCTCCAGTACCCGGACAATGGTTGAACATTCAGGCTGAAGCATTCAATTCTCTCCGGCCTTATTTTCGATGCCGGTATGATGGTTCCCGGTGACTAGCACTACGGGCAGCTCGTTTTCCGGGTGGGGGTAGATGATGCTCTCGACCCCGTAGACTTCCCGGATATTGGAGGCGGTAATCACTTCCCGGGGAGTGCCCTCCGAATGCAGCTGACCCCGGCTAATCAGAAGCAGCCGGTCACAGTATTGTGCCGCCAGGTTCAGGTCGTGGATGGCTATCAGTACCGCCAGTTTTTTCTCCTGGCAGAGACCTTTAATCAAGTGCAGAATTTCTATCTGGTGATTGATATCCAGATTGGCGGTTGGTTCATCCAGGAGAATGATCTGCGGCTCCTGGGCCAGTACCCGGGCAATGGTCACCCGCTGTTTTTCGCCGCCGGAGAGCTCACTCATTCGTCTTTCCGCCAGCGGCGCGACCCCGGTTCTTTCCATCGCCTGCCAGGCAATGGCAAAATCCCGGGAGCCTTCTCCCCTGAGGAATCCCAGGTGCGGGTTGCGGCCCAGCAGCACCACCTCGTTGACTGTGAAGGTATCCGGCAAATAAGGGTTCTGGGGGACTACTCCCACCCTCCGCGCCAGCTCGGAGCGGGAAAACCGTTGCATTTCCTTGCCGTCCAGGGTTATCCTGCCGGAACGCAGGGCGAGAATACGGCTGATGGCCTTGATGATGCTCGTCTTGCCGCAGCCGTTGGGACCGATAAGCCCCACCAGTTCCCCGGGCTGGAGCTGAAAGCTCAGGCCCTTCACCACCGGAAGGTGGTTATAGCTTAGCGACATATCCTGAATTTCTAATTTCATCATAGTGTGTTAAGTCAAAAGTCAAAAAGCAAATCTCAAAGGTCCAAATTACAGGTTAAAATTCAAAAGGGAGAAAGGATTGATTTAAGGTGTAAGATTTAAGACTCAGGAAGCCCTTACCCATTCTTAAATCCTGAATCCTGATTCTAGCCCCCCTTTGATATTTGAGATTTGATATTTGAGATTTTCCTGGTGTTTGTATCTTGGTTATTGGTTATTTCACCTTTATCTTTTGATTTCCCCCCTTTCTTCTTTAAAACACGGCTTTTTTTCTGCGCCGGAGCAGGAAAAGGAAGAACGGAGCGCCCAGGAAGGCGGTGATGATGCCCACGGGTATCTCGGTAGGAGGCATCAAAGTCCGGCTGGCGGTATCCGCCAGTATTAAGAGTATGGCCCCGGCTAAAGCGGTCAGCGGCAGCAGGGTGCGGTGGTCGGGCCCCCAGACGAGGCGTACCGCGTGGGGCACGATAATGCCCACAAAACCGATAGTCCCGACAAAGCAAACCGCCGCTGCCGTTATCAGGGTAGAAGCTGCCAGGAGAATCAGCTTGGTGCGCTCGACATTTATCCCCAGCTGCTGGGCCTGCTCTTCGTCCAGCTGCATTACGTTCAGGTGACGGGAGAAGATACAGATAATTATCAGTCCGGCGGCCACGTAAGGCGCTATCAGCATTACCTGGTCCAGGTTGCTCAGTGAGAACCTTCCCATCAGCCAGGAAAAAATCCCCGGCATTTTATCCGGCGAAATCAACGTTATGTAGGACATGATAGATACAAAAAAAGCGCCGATAGCCACCCCCGCCAGTATTAGTGTGGTTACCGGCAGGGTCTTCCCCACACGGGAGATAAAATAGACTACGGTTACTGCCAGCACTGCTCCCCCGAAAGCCAGGAGGGGTATGAAATAAGCGCCTAAAAAGGACCAGGAAAGCGCAAACCCAATCACTGCCCCCAGTGCGGCTCCCTGCGCCACACCGATGAGATACGGGTCCGCCAGCGGGTTACGGAACAAACCCTGGTAGGTAGCTCCGGCCACACCCAGCGCTGCACCGGCTATCCCGGCCATCAATATCCGGGGGACGCGGATTTCCATGATAATCATGTCGGTGGTGGAGTAGTTCTCCCAGGGGATGCCGATAAACGGCAAGTGGGACAGGAATACGTCCCAGGACGAAGAAATCAGGGTGTTCCAGACTGTAGAGACCGGGAGGCGTACACTGCCCACAGTTAAAGCCAGGATAGCCACGAAAATCATCGCAGCAGCCAGCGCGCCGATAGAGTAAGTCCTCAGGCGCCAGCGCCGCGAATAGGCCGGTATGGTGCGGGTCGTTATGGAGTCTTTACAATCAGTAATCATAATAATCAAAAAAAGCCGGGTGAAACCTGATAACCAGGATACAAGGTACAATAACCAGTGAAATCCCAATATCCAATTTTAAAACCCTCAATTCGAAACAAATTCTAATCAGCTGGAAGCTTAAACAGTCTTTAGAGTTCAGATATTAGAATTTGGAGTTTTCCCTCAATCCCTTTCTCCTATTTAAAAATATCCGGGTGCATTAATCGGGCCATTTCCTCCAGTGCATCAAAGGACCGGGGAGTGGCGCGGCCGTAGACATCGGTATCTACCGAGTACACCCGTCCATTTTTTAAGGCATCGGTAGCCTGGAAACGGGGTTCATTCATTATGTAATCCAGGGATGTATTCTGGTCGCCCATGCTGCTCAGAACAAAGATAACCTGGGGATTCCTCTGAATAATGGACTCCAGGTCCATCTGGCTGTGACCGGTGAGGTCTCCGGCAATATTAACCCCGCCGGCCTTGATTATCTGGTCGTGAGTCAGAGTGCCGGAACCGGCCACCCACAACGGATCATGCCAGCTCAACACGAACGCGCGGGGTCTCTCTGCCCCGGAAAGACCGGCAGTCCTGGCGGTTACCGCTTCGGTCCGCTGCCGCAGGCTGGAGACCAGGCTGTCGGTTTCCTGTTCCCTGCCGACGGCATTGCCTGTTACCATAATCTGGTCAAGAATCTCTTCCAGTGTGGTCGGGTCAATGAGCAGAACCGGAATGCCCAGGCTCTCCAGGGCGGGAATGACTGCGGACTTGTGAATACTGTCTGCCAGAATCAGGTCCGGCTCCAGCGAGACAATCTTTTCGATATCCACATCCGAGAACTCGGAGACAACCGGCTTATCTTTGACAGCCGGGGGATAGTTGCAATAAGAGGTCACCCCGACCAGCTTATCTTCCAGTCCCAGGGCATAGACAATCTCCGTATTGCTGGGGGCCAGGGAGATGATGCGCTCCGGAAAAGCTTTGGGCTCTCCTATTTCGGTGGGTTCTACGGCAAAGGTCTCCCGGGGTGTGGCCTGGCAGCCGGAAATAACCGGCAGGGCCAGTAAAACCAGTAAAAGGATTAAGTGTCTCAGTCTCATATCAGGTCCCTCCGATAAATAGAAAATCCCCCTCATATTATTCACGAGGGGGATTTTATGCTTTCGGACATATCCCACCTCCTTTCCCGCGGAGGAATTACGGACTCAGCGTTCTGGCTTTCCCCATAAAAAAGGGATTACAGCAGGCGGTACTGCGCCGGATTTGCACCGGACTTGCACTCTGAGCCTTATTCTATTTTTTATAAAGATACACCAAATCTGGTTAGAATGCAAGCTGATTGTAAGGAAAGTTCTATTCCTGCGCCTCATTCTCATGCGAAACAGGACGCCG
>CAZIQW010000033.1:0-8447 GCA_964541585.1 uncultured Dehalococcoidales bacterium
TCCGGCTTGCATGGTACGAAACATGGACTGCTTCATAGCCCTGCGGTAAGCGATACGTCTCTCCAATTGCTCGGCGATAGAACGTGATACCAGGACCGCATCCAGTTCAGGCTGACGTATCTCCTGAATATTCAGACGCACCTTTTTCCCAATGAGCTTCTCCAGATGTTGTCTCATCTCGTCAACTCGCTGCCCGCCGCGGCCTATAACGATACCGGGCCGGGCAGTATGAACGGTAATCGCTACCTCGTTAGCTTGCCGGTCAATATCAACTTTTGAGATTGCGGCCTCCGGATATTTACTTAACACTGCTTTCCGCAATTTCAGGTCTTCCTGTAAAAAGTCCGTATAGCTTTTATCGGAATACCATTTCCCCTGCCAATCGCGAATAATCCCTATTCTAAAGCCCATTGGATGAACTTTGCGGCCCAAATTTCTCCTCCTATTCTGAAACCACGACTGTTATATGACTTGAACGTTTAAGGATCTGGTTCGCTCGCCCTCGAGCCCGCGGCCTGAATCTCTTAAGCGTCCTCGCTTCATCAGCTGTTATTTTTACTATTTTTAAATCCGATGGTGTCATCTGAAAATTGTTTTCTGCATTAGCGGCGGCTGATTTGATTGTCTTGGCAACAATCACGGCATTTGGCGTAGGGGCAAACCGAAGCACATTCAAGGCTTCATCTACCCTCATGCCTCTCACCATATTGACCAGCAGGCGCATCTTCCTCGACGAAACACCCGTATCTTTGGATATCGCTCTAACTTCCATTTCTCGCCTTACCTATTTATCCTATTTGCCTGATTTCTCCGACTTGGAGCCATGGCCTCTGAATGTCCGGGTTATAGCAAATTCCCCCAACCTGTGCCCGACCATATTCTCGGTAATCAGAACCGGCACATGCCGCCTTCCATCATGCACCCCTATGGTCAATCCTACCATCTGAGGTAAAATCGTGGAGTAGCGCGCCCATGTTTTGATAACCGTCTTCTGCCCCGAGCGGCCGACAGCTTCAACCTTCTTTAACAATTTCGGATCTACGGCCGGTCCTTTTTTTGTCGACCTTGACATTATTTACTCCCCCTGCGCTTTACAATCAACTTATCCGAAGCTTTCTTCTTGCGAGTCTTATGGCCCAAAGTAGGCTTACCCCAGGGGCTTTTAGGCCCGGGCATACCAATCGGGCTCCTTCCGGAACCTCCGCCATGAGGATGGTCTCGCGGAGTCATGGCCGAACCTCTGGACCTCGGTCGCCAGCCCATCAGCCTTCTGCGGCCGGCCTTACCCAGGCTAATATTGGAATGTTCAATATTCCCCAGTTGACCGATAGTTGCTGAACAATTTTCATCGATTCTTCTCAGCTCACCCGACGGCAAACGAATCAGAGCATAACCGCCCTCTTTCACCATCAGCCGCGCCATTCCCCCGGCGCTTCTAACCATCTGGCCCCCTCTCCCTTTCTGCATCTCGATATTGTGTATCGGAGTACCACCTGGAATATTCTTTAGAGGCATGTGGTTTCCGGTTTTTACTTCAGCATCCTCACCTGATTTAACAAAATCGCCTACTTTTAAATCGACCGGAGCCAGGATATAACGTTTGTCACCATTGGCATAAAATATTAACGCAATGCGAGCAGTACGGTTGGGGTCATATTCAATTGCGGCTACCTTGCCGGGAACTCCAACGTTATCCCTTTTAAAGTCTACCTTGCGTAAAGCCTGCTTAACCCCTCCAGCCTGACGGCGGACGGTGATTACACCTCTATTATTTCTTCCGGCTGCCACTTTTCGCGGTGATACCAGCGCTTTTTCCGGCTTTTCTTTGGTTATCTCGTCAAACGTATAGCCGCTCTGGTTTCTTCTGCCGGGTGACGTCGGCTTAAATTTTACCAATGCCATCTAGTTTTCCCCCTCTAATTACAAGAGACAATAATCAGATAAATTCCAAATTCTAAATTCTTAACAGATTCCAGTCCCTGATTCCCAGCATTCCGGATATTTATATTCTCAGTTTCTTGAATCTATCTTCGTATTGCGAATTTCCCCGTGTTGTTAAACACCTTCAAAGATTTGAATTTTATCACCGGCCTTCAGGGTAACCACGGCCTTTTTCCAGGAACTGGTTACTACCTGTCTCCTGCCGATTCTTTTCTCTCTTCCTCTGACAGTAATAATATTGACAGCGGTGACATTTACTTTAAATGCCTTTTCTACCGCTCTTTTTACCTGATCTTTATTAGCTTCCCTGCTTACTTCAAAGGCATATTTCCCCTGCGCTTGCAGGATAGTATTTTTTTCGGTTACTAACGGACGTTTTAAAACCTCAAAGAGCTGCACTGCTTTCCTCCTGAGATAACTCCTCTCCCCAGATCTGTTCAACCTTACGCACCGCGTCTTCAGTTATAACCAGTTTCTTGTGAGAGAGTAGGTCAACAACATTCAATATATTAGCCGGTAATGTTTTTACGCCGGGAATATTCCTGGCGGATTTCACAACATTCTGCTCGGAAGCAGCGGTGACGATTAATGCAGTAGAATCCAGTTTCAAGGTTTCCAGAATCTTTACCATTTCTTTAGTTTTGGGAACTTCAAATGATAATTTATCCAAAACCCTCAAGCCATCTTCATTCATTTTTGCAGAAAGAAGGCACCGCAAAGCCAAACGGCGCATCTTCTTGGGCATCGCCTTGGAATAATCCCTCGGGTGAGGCCCAAAAGCTACACCGCCATGACGGTGGGTAGGCGACCTCCGGTCCCCGGTTCTGGCTTCACCGGTATGCTTCTGAGCAAACAGTTTCTTGCGGCTGCCGGCTATTTCTCCCCTGGTCTTGGTGTCATGGGTACCCTGCCTGGCATCCGCTCTCTGCCTGACCATTGCCTGGTGCACTACCGCATTATTAAATGGGACTGCAAAGACCACGTCACTGATTTCGATGTTCTTTACTACTTCTCCGTCAATATTATAAACTGGGACTTGCACAATATAGCTCCCTTTTTCTAAGTATTCAGTTTACAGCGGCCAGTTTTCAGTGTAAAAAAGAAGATGACCTGATAACTGTTAACTGATAACTAACGATTATCTTTTTTCCTGATAATTACCATACCATTTTTGGCTCCCGGTACCGCTCCTTCAATCAATAACAGGTTACGGTCAATATCCGTTCCATGGATTTCCAGATTGTGTACAGTGACTCTTTCATCCCCCATATGTCCGGCCATTCTCAAGTTCTTCCATACCCGTCCCGGAGTAGTGGTGGCTCCGATAGAGCCGGGGGCGCGATGGCGATCAGACTGTCCGTGAGTTTTCGGCCCACCCCGAAAATGATGTCTTTTTACTACACCGGCAAAGCCTTTTCCTTTAGATATTCCGGTTATGTTCACCTTGTCCCCGGGTTTGAACTGGCTGACATCAATCACCTCACCGGTTTTCAAGTCCTCGACAGTCTCCAGACGAAATTCCCGCAGAGACTTATACTGCCCCATTCCCTTTAAATGGCCTTTTTCAGGTGCATTTAATCTCTTCGCCTGACCGGAACCCAGCTGAACTGCATTATAGCCGTCCGTAGCTTCGGTTTTTACCTGAATTATCTTGCAAGGTAAGGCTTCGATGGCCGTCACCGCTTTACATTTACCGGCGTCGGTAAATACCTGTGTCATGCCTAACTTTTTTCCGATAATACCATCAATACCGGGCATTTCTATCCTTCCATTCGCGTTATTGCCATTCCCGTTTCCGCAAGAATCTAAACCCTGGCTTATAAAACCTGCGGTTTAGCTCCCTTTATTCACAGGAATGACAAAAATCGCGTTATTTTATAATTTTATATCTACTTCAACCCCGGAGGGCAAATTCAGCTTGGTCAGTGCATCAATTGTCTTTGAGGTGGTCTCTATTATATCAATCAAACGCTTGTGAGTTCTAATCTCAAATTGTTCCTGCGAGTCCTTGTCGATAAATGTAGAGCGAATGATACTGAACTTCTCTATCCGGGTTGGCAGCGGTACAGGCCCGGATACCACGGCTCCGCTGCGTTCAATAGCCTCGACAATCTGCTGTGCAGACTGATCCACAATCTTGTGGTCATAACCCTTCAGACGAATACGAATCTTCTGTTTAGGCATTTCCCTTACCCTTATTTATAATTTTTTCGGCCAGTTCACCGGGTACTTCCTGATAGCTGAAGAATTCCATAGAATATGTAGCTCTTCCCTGAGTCAAAGAACGGATAATTGTTGAGTAACCAAAAGTCTCCGCCAGCGGTATCAAAGCACGTATAGTGCACATTCCACTGCGAGTCTCAATATTTTCGATTTGCCCTCTCCTCGAATTCAGATCACCTATCAAATCGCCCAGGAATTGCTCCGGAGCCATAATTTCGATGTTCATTATCGGCTCAAGCAGAATAGGTTTACCTTTCCGGGCAGCCTCTTTTAAAGCCATCGATCCTGCCATTTTAAAAGCCAGGTCTGATGAATCCACGTCATGATAGCTACCGTCATACAGGGTAGCCCGGACATCCACCAGCGGATATCCTCCCAGAATACCATTCTGCATCGATTCTTTAATACCCTCTTCGACCGGGGAAATGAATTTCCGGGGAATCGTACCGCCTTTTATATTATCGACAAACTCAAAACCTTTCCCCTTTTCCAACGGTTCGAAGTGTACCATTACGTGTCCGTACTGGCCATGCCCGCCGGTCTGCCGGACAAACTTGGTATTGGCGTCCGCAAGAACTGTGATAGTCTCTTTATAGGAGACCTGCGGGTTACCCACCTTGGCACTGACACCAAACTCGGTAAGCATCCGACTGATAATAACATCAAGATGCAGTTCACCCATACCGGCAATAATAATCTGGCCGGTATCCTCGTTATAGCTGACCTTAAAAGTAGGGTCTTCCTCTGACATTTTACGCAGAGCTTCACCGAGTTTCTCCTGGTCTGCCCGCGTTTTGGGTTCCACTGCGACGGATATTACCGGTTCCGGGAACCGAATATTTTCGAGCACCAGAGGCCTGGATACATCACAAATTGTATCACCGGTGAAAGTATCTTTAAGACCGATTATTGCCACTATAGCGCCGGTATCGGCTTCGTTTATCTCTTCCCGGCGGTTGGCATGCATTAACAATATGCGCCCGATTCGCTCTTTCTTATCCCTGGTTGAATTCAGCACAGCCGCTCCACTTTCAATCAACCCCGAATAGACTCTCAAGTAAACTAACCGACCCATGTAAGGATCGGTTACTACTTTGAAAGCCAGGGCAATAAAAGGAGCTTCATCATCGGGAGGACAGGCAATTCTCTCATCGGTTCTGGGATCAATAGCGTAAAAAGAAGGGATATCCAGCGGAGAAGGTAAATATTCTACAATGGCATCCAGCAATGGCTGAACACCTTTATTCTTCAAAGAACTTCCGCACAGCACCGGAACACATTTATTGGATATGGTTACCCGTCTCAGCGCAGATTTGATTTCGGCTACACTTATCTCACTGCCGGCTAAATAAGCCTCCATTATCTGGTCGTCAGATTCTCCGAGGCTTTCGATAAGTTCATTCCGGGATTCAGCTACCTGGGCCTGCATGGTTTCCGGAATAGCTATCTCTTCCGGATGAACATCTGTACCATTATTAAAACCCCACGCCTTTTGCTCTATCAGGTCAATTATTCCCTGAAAGTTTTCCTCACTGCCAATCGGCAGCTGCACCGGTATCGGAATAGCATGGAGGCGGTCCCTGATCATGCCAATAGTCCGCTGAAAACCGGCTCCAACTCTGTCCATCTTATTGATAAAGCAAATCCTGGGTACATGGTACTTATCAGCCTGCCGCCACACTGTTTCAGACTGAGCTTCAACTCCCTGCACGGCATCGAGAACCACCACACCTCCATCCAGAACCCGTAAACTTCGCTCGACTTCGGCAGTGAAGTCTACATGTCCCGGAGTATCAATAATATTAATGCGGTGATCATGCCATTTGGTTGTAGTAGCAGCCGCTTTTATCGTAATACCCCGCTCCCGCTCCTGTTGCATGAAGTCCATCACTGTTGTTCCTTCATCAACATTACCTATTTTGTAGGTACGACCGGTATAAAACAGTATACGCTCTGTTGTAGTCGTTTTACCGGCATCAATGTGAGCTATAATTGCTATATTGCGAATCAGCTCTAATGGAAAACTTCTTGGCACATCCCTATCCTTAGCCACAAATGTTGTGAGCTTGTTTCTATTACCGATTTTGCTTGTGTTAATACTACCGACCATATTTACCATCTATAATGAGCGAAGGCCCTGTTAGCCTCAGCCATTTTATGCGTATCTTCTCTCTTCTTTACTGTTGCTCCCTGTCCTTTGGCTGCATCAAGCAATTCCGCCGCGAATTTCTCGGCCATAGACCTTCCCGACCTGGACCGGGTTGACTTAATCAGCCAGCGAATCGCCAGCGAGCGTCCCCGGTTGGCATCCACCTCAATAGGTACCTGATAAGTAGCTCCACCTACCCGGCGAGCTTTAACTTCCAGCAGCGGAGTGGAATTCTTCAAAGCCTGGTCCAATACAGCTATCGGATCGGTCTTCTCTTTTTCCTGGACAATTTCCAGGGCATCATATATCACAGTTTCCGCTGTGCTCTTTTTACCCTTATACATTATCTTATTAATAAGCTCGGATATCGTATCATTGTTATATTTCGCATCCGGCAATCTGACTCTTTTATCTGTTTGTTTACGTCTGGGCATGTCTCCTCCTCTACTTAGCAGAATCACCAGATGTCTTCGGCCGTTTGTTACCATATTTGCTGCGACCCTGGCGGCGTTTGTCTACACCGCTGGCATCCAAAGTGCCGCGGATAATATGATATCTGACGCCGGGCAAATCTTTTACACGCCCGCCTCGAACCAATACTACGGAATGCTCCTGCAAATCGTGCCCCTCTCCGGGAATATACGCTGTTACCTGAATGCCGTTACTCAAACGGACTCTGGCTATCTTCCGCAGCCCCGAGTTCGGCTTTTTGGGAGTCATAGTTCTAACTTGCAGGCACACGCCCCTCTTCTGAGGAGCGGACTTGGGACGAACAGTTGTCTTGTTCCTCAAAGCATTAAATGTATAGCGCAACGCCGGCGCTTTAACCCGCTTTGAAGTTTGCTTGCGTCCTTTGCGAACCAATTGATTAATTGTAGGCAATTTTTACCTTCCTATTTTACACAAATTTTAATGGATGAGACCCGGCTCATCCATTAAAGATAGACCGAACGCCAAATTTCAGTCTATCGGCAAACCGTACAAATTACTAAACCCGACTGTTAAGTCTATCACAGCCACACGTACATTGTCAACCCTGTAAAGCTATTTTCAGCGATTGGGTCAATATTTCATCAACAATTTCCCGGCAACCGGGTCACCTGATTGACTCAAATGTTTTCACAACATTGATATATTTTCAGGTATTACATAAGGCCGGTCTAGCTGCGGAGTACCGCCCCCAGTTCACTGGCCAAATGGCTGATAATTTGTTGATGTACTTCGTTAACTTCTTCATCTGTTAATGTGTGTTCCGGAGAGCGATAGCTGATCCGGTAAGCCAAACTCTTCTTTCCAGCCGGAACTTGCCCCCCGAAGTAGACATCGAAAATTTCTGCCTGTTCTACTAACGGAAAGCTCTGAATGGTCTTTTTCACTTGTTGATGAGTAATTTCTGAATCCAAAATCAAGGCTATGTCCCTGACTATAGAAGGAAAACGCGGTATGGGATGATATGACTTATGGACTGTGGTGAACGATAACAATGTCTTTAAATCAATTTCTAAAAGATAAACCGGCTCCAGAATATCAAAAGAGAAGAGAACCTTAGGATGTATTTCTCCTACTGCGCCTACTCTTCGGTCATCCAGCAAAATACTTGCCTGCTTATTCGGATGCAGGGAAGGGTCTTCCCCTTTTTCAAATCCAGGATTTAGCCCCAGGCTCTGAAGCAACCCCTCGGCTATACCTTTAGCGTCAAATAAGTCCAGAATCTTAGTGTTGTCCTGCCATGACCTGGCGAAACGCATCCCGCCCATCACGCCGCAAAGGTTCTCCCTTTCGTCCGGTAACCCCTTGTCTCTGCGCAGATAGACTTTGCCTATCTCAAAAAGCCGGATGCTGCCGTCCTCATGCCGGCGATTTGCCGCAAAAGCCGTCAACAGAGTAGCCCGTAAATTGGTGCGCAGATATTCCATATCAGACGTCATCGGATTAGCTACCCGCATAGGCGCCGGTTCAATATCATCTATTCTGGATTCCGGTGAGAGTTTTCTCATGGCATCGATACCGGTAAGCGAGAGATTCAACACCTCGCTGAACCCGTGTGCCGTTAAACCGTACCGGACATCCCGCTTCAGTTTAAATATGGGATCAGGGTCTATCTGCGGCAGTGGCTCCGCTAATAGGGTATTGG
>CAZIQW010000033.1:8457-12141 GCA_964541585.1 uncultured Dehalococcoidales bacterium
CCTATCCTACACTCTTTCCCTACACGACGCTCTTCCGATCTGGGTATTAGGTATTTTGTCATAACCCAGTATGCGGGCTACTTCCTCAATCAAATCAACTTCGATGCGGATATCACTCCGCCAGTACGGCGCCGTAACCTGTATCTCCGAATCCGATTCAGTCTTTTGACACTCGAACCCCAGCGATATCAGTGTTGCGGTAATTTGTTCCATACTGAATTCGACACCCAGCAAATGACGCAATTTATCCGCTGAAAACAAAATCGGTTTGGGGACAGCCTGGCCGGGGTAAACATCAATCCACCCCCTGGACACTTTTCCCTCGCCCAGTTCCGCGATTAATTGGGTGGCTCGCTTTAGAGCCGGTAAGGTCAATCCGGCGGCAATGCCTCTCTCAAAGCGGTAACGAGATTCACTGGACAAACCCAGAGCGTCACCGGTAGCATGGATGCTCGCAGGATTAAAACTGGCTGCTTCTAATAAAATATTTACAGTTTGTTCGGTGACTTCTGTGTTGGCGCCGCCCATAACGCCGGCTACCGCAACTGCTCTTTCCGCATCTGCGATTACCAGCATCTCGGAGGATAAATTCCTTTTCACTCCGTCCAGCGAGGTAATCTCTTCACCTTTATTAGCCCGACGCACAATGATTTTTTTATCCAGTATTTTGTCATAATCGAATGTATGTAACGGCTGACCGTATTCCAGCATAACATAGTTGCTGATATCCACGATATTATTAATCGGACGCATGTCACTGGCCGCCAGCCTGTCCTGCATCCACCTGGGTGAAGGCTTGATTTTTATACCGGTGATAAGACTGGCGCAATACCGGGGACATAAATCGGGAGCTTGTATTTCAACCGAAACTTTCTCATCAACCGGGATTTCAGTTTCCGGATAATTGACCTCAGGGATATGCACTTTTTGTCCGGTTAAGGCCGCACTTTCCCTGGCAATACCAATAATCGAAAGACAATCAGGACGATTAGGTGTCACATCCAGGTCTATCACCGAGTCACCCAGATACTGGCTCAAAGGCATGCCCAGAGGGGCATCCGGGGGTAAAACTAGGATACCTTCATGATTCTGGGAAATCCCCAGCTCCATTTCTGAGCAAATCATCCCTTTGGATTCTATCCCGCGTATCTTGGCAGGCTTCAAGCGAATTGTCTGCCCGGTATGACCATCTTTTAATTCAGCTCCGATAGAGGCAAAGACTATTTTATCTCCTACAGTAAGATTAGGAGCGCCGCACACCACTGTCTGCTGTCCCATACCGGTTTCTACCGTCGCCAGTCTTAACCGGTCGGCGTTGGGGTGGGGATTTATGGCTGCTATCTGCCCGACAGATACATTCTCCCAGATGGCACCGATTATCTCTACCGCCTTAACCTCGTTACCCGCCATGGTCAAACGATTAGCCAGTTCCAGCGGAGAAATTTCAATATCCACATAATCCTTAAGCCATTTAACAGGAACTTTCACCTTAACCTCGTACTCTCTTAATCAATAACCGGGAAAGAATTTAGGACTTAAGCTTTAGGAAGGGGAGAGGGAAGTCCTAAACCCTAATTCCACCCTCTGCCCTTTTTATTTTTGACTTTTGATTTTTGACTTTTGACTTTTATTTGGTGTTTGTATCTTGGTTATTGGTTATTCTACTAAAATTGTCGTAAAAATCGTAAATCGCCTCCATAAAACAGGCGTATATCGTCAATGCCATAGCGCAGCATCGGCAGGCGTTCAATACCCATACCGAAGGCAAAACTCTGATATTCGTCAGGGTCAAGTCCAGCCCTGCGCAGAACCTCCGGATGAGTCATGCCTGCTCCCAGGATTTCTATATATCCCGAATTGCCGCACAATCTGCAACCCCCGCCTTTACACACACCGCACTCTATGGACATTTCCACTCCAGGCTCCACAAAGGGGAAAAAATCACAGCGAAAACGCGCCTTTCTGTCTTCACCAAAGAACCGCCGGGCAAATTCGTAAAGAGTGCCCTTTAAATCAGCCATGGTAATATGTTTATCTACAGCGATACCGTCAATCTGGTGAAACATCGGTAAATGAGTGGCATCGGTAGCCTCATAACGATAGACTTTTCCGGGGCTAATTACTCTAATGGGCGGTTTCATGCTGGAAATAGCTCTGGCACTCACACTGGTATTATGCGTCCTTAATAGCATCGGCCGTTTACCCATTTCATCGGTATAATCAATCCAGGAAGATGACATATTATCACGGGAGGGATGACCTTCAGGAATATTCAATGCATCAAAATTAAAATATTCCAGCTCTACTTCACAGCCATCTATGGTCTGAAACCCCATCGAGTTGAAGATATCACATATCTCCTGGACCGTCTGTGTAATGGGATGTATATGACCGGTTGGCGGACGTCGGCCGGGCAAGGTAATATCCGCCTCTTCCTTCAGAGCTGCAGCCACGATTTGAGCTTCTTTCATTTGCCGTTCTCTCAATAAAAAGCTCTCTTCAAGCAGATTTCTCAGTTCATTGGCGGAAGCCCCCACGGTTTTTCTCTCTTCTATCGAAAGAGAAGCCAGTCCGCGAAGCACCTGTGTCAGTTCGCTTTTCTTACCCAGATAACGGACCCGCCAGGTTCCCAGACTGGCAATATCGGTAAGTTCTGCCAGTTCTTTTTGCGCCCGCGATTTGATTTCTTCTATTTGTTTCAACATTTCCTGGTTTCCAGCCTCGGGTTCCCGGTATTAAATTTCAAAATATATCCCTCTTCCAACGAAGGAAGAGGGAGTTATCATCACCGTGATTCCAAACGTTTCGAATTTATCATTTTAGAACTAGAATTTTAATTATGCTATCCGGCTTTAACGGCTGTTTTGACCATATCTGAAAAAGCCGCAGGGTCCTTTACCGCCATGTCAGCCAGCAGTTTCCGATTCAGCTTTATTCCGGCTGCGTCCATTGCATATACCAGCTGGCTATAGCTTACGCCGTTAGCCCTGGCTGCTGCATTAATACGGGTTATCCAGATTCTCCGCATATCACTTTTTCTCTCACGCCGATGAAAATAGGCATAGCTCAGAGAATGCAACATCGCTTCATGGGCCCGGCGTACCAGCTTGTGTTTGGTAGCGCGCTGCCCCTTGGTTAACTCTAGTAATTTTTTGTGCCGGCGACGTACGACGACGCCCCTCTTTACACGTGCCACAGTATTTCCCCCTGTTTATTAAATCCTAAGCACTAAACCCTGAAATCTAAACCTCTATCAAATATAAAATATTCCAGGGATTCAAACGTTTAGGGCTTTTGTATTTTGGATATTTATATTTGTTTCGGATTTAGACATTAGGATTTAGAATTTTTAATTATTGAAGCCTTATATCCTGTTATCAGATGAAAGCTATCTAATATACTTCGCCCCATAAGGCAATAATACTTTCAGCCTGTCTTTTTCCGCATGATTTGCCGGTATCATCTCATCAAAAAGACCCCGGACAGCCTTGGATTTATTGCGTCTCAAATGAGATTTCATGCCTTTAGTCCGCATTACTTTCCCGGTTGAGGTGGCGTGGAAGCGGTCTTTAGCTCCCTTATGAGTTTTCATCTTGTATAATTTAGGCATTTGCAGATTCCTTTACTTTCTCCAGATCGGAAGAAGCACACGTCTGAACTCCAGTCACGAGATTCCATCTCGTA
>CAZIQW010000034.1:0-11985 GCA_964541585.1 uncultured Dehalococcoidales bacterium
CCTTAAGGACCATTTCATGGAGATTGATCACCCATGGTTTTCGTGGAGAGACTCTATTCTCCCGGATATAGCTGACTTTCATGGGTGCAGGGTAGGAGCCCTGGTGGTAGCCGAGAGCGAGGAGATATGCGACCAGGCCTTGAAATTAATTGGAGAAGGCATTGACTGGGAGCAGCTGCCCTTCCTTCTGGACGCGGAGGAGGCAGCCAAACCGGATGCCCCCCTGATGCACCCGGAGCGGAATTCCAAAAATAATGTCTGGAAAGATCTCATACTCTGCAACATGGGCGATGTGGAGAAGGGTTTTGCTGCTTCGGACCATGTCATCGAGTTCTGCGATAGAAAAATTAACGATGACGTCTGGGCGGGAGTAGAGCCGGGATGTATGGTAGCCCAGTGGAACGAGGACGAACTGGAAATCTGGTATCACGGGCAGATGCCGGGGCTGGATGTCCCCATGCTCTTACCGGTACTCAAGAATGGAGCGGATAAAGACAGAAAGATAAAGGTGCATGCACCGTATAACGGGGCAACGTTTGGCGGCAATGCCATGGGGTATACCTATCATCATGCCAGATATGCTGTAATGGCAGCCACGAAGACCCGCAGACCCGTCAAGGTGGTAGACGACGGCGGCATGTCCTGGGAGGGCGTAAGCTTCGAGACCGGGACGGTTTATTATAAGGTGGGGTTCAATAACGACGGTAACATTGTGGCTATTAAACTGGACATCTACCAGAAATCAGGTCTCCCGATTACGGAAAAGTTTCTTGATGCCTTGAAGACGCCCAATGTATATATTCGTGAAATACACGCATACTGGAGTAAAGCTCACGAAAGCTGCTGGAAAGATGGCGCATCCAACTGTACTCTAGTCAATCTGATAGTCAATAAGGTAGCCGCTCAGCTGAACATGGACCAGACAGAAGTCCAGATGATAAATGACGGCATTCACGGACACGATATGGCATGGTTTAACGAGAATGTTAAAAAACGATACGGGATGCCGGTAAGAGACAGCATGAAAGAGGTTATCGAAGCCGGTAAAGCCGCTTTCAACTGGGATAAAAAATGGCACGCACCGGGAACCAGGAAGCTCCCTAACGGCAAGATGCACGGGGTCGGTTTTTACGCGACGAGTTGCTGGTCTACCGGAGCACGTGCCGGGAATTCACCGGCGATTTCTGTGAATAAAGATGGGACGGCTACCATTTTCTTCCGGCGCTGCGATACCGGACAGTCGGCTCCCACTACTTATTGCCAGATTGTGGCGGATGAGGTCGGCCTGTGTTATGAAGATGTTAAAATCGAGTTCAAAGAATTGTTCTTTTTTGATGCAGCTCCCCCGGCCGGTTCCTGGGGATGCAGTATCAACTCCTACGGTATTGTTTTAAATGCCCGGAAGATGAAGCAACTTCTTCTCGAATATGCTCTGAAACCTCTTCCGGAAGTGCGCTATAATCCCGGCTATGTACCTTCGTCTCCCTCACAGTTCCAGGGGAAAAGGGTTGAGGAGCTGGATATCAAAGACGGGGTCATTTTTGAAAAAGCGAACCCGAGCAATGCACTGACAGTGAAGACACTTGCCGCCCGTCACAAAGGTCTGGGATTTGAGAGCGCGGTGGGGCCTCTCTTTGTTGCCAGCATCCCGTTTGAGCTTCCCGATGTCGAGGAGAGTTATTTAATGGCCAGGCAAGGCTGCTTCGTGGAGGTGGAGGTGGATACCGAGACCGGACAGGTAGAAGTAACCAAGCTGGTTCATTCCTACGACGTGGGCCAGTCCATAAATCCTGATGTGAACGACCAGCAGCTCGTCGGCGGAGTATACGCGGGCCTGGGTGTCTCAGGCACCGAGGAGATATTTTATGACCCGCAGACGGGGGTCAGGCTGAATGACAACCTGGCAGGCTATCCCATCCTGACGATACTTGATGTTGGTGACATAGAATGCCCGACAGTGGAGACGCATGTTGGATTCAGCGCCTACGGGCTGTATGGCTGCAGCGAAGCCGGCAAGGCTATGACAGCCGCTTCGTTCCTGGTCCCTGCCGTCTATAATGCTATCGGCAAATGGATAGAAGATTCTCCGGTTACCCCCGAAAGAGTCCTGAAAGCGCTGGGAAAGGCATAGGTGAGAAGATAAGATGAAAACTATAAGAAAATTCAAGCATATTAATGCCAAAACGGTAGATGAAGCAGTTTCCATCCTCAGCCGGTATGGGAACAAGGCCTGGGTCAATGCCGGCGGCACCGATCTTATCGGCACGATGAGGTTTGAGGTCCTTCGCGACTATCCCGAAGTGGTGATTAACCTGAAGACCATTCCCGGGCTGGACTACATCAGGGAAGAGGATGGTCTGCTCAAGATAGGCGCCATGACCCGACTGGAGGACATTGCCACCAGCTCTGCCGCGAAGAATCAATATGCGGCACTGGCTGAGGCCGCGCACAGGGCAGCTTCCCCACACATCCGGGCGATGGGCACTATCGGCGGCAATATCTGCCAGCTTATCCGGTGCTGGTATTTCCGGAAAGAGGACAACCGGTTTGACTGCCTGAGGAAGGGCGGAGGACTATGCAATGCCGGAGTTGGAGATAATAGATATCACTCCATTTTCGGCGCTGCCAGGGTAGGTACCCCTCCCTGTTCATCAAATTGCCCGGCCGGCAACGATATTCCCTCTTACCTGAGCAGCATCAGAGAAGGGGACTTGACCGAAGCCGCCAGGGTATTTCTAAATACCAATCCCCTCCCCTCCGTTACGGGGAGAGTCTGCCCTCACCCCTGCGAGCGAGAATGCAATAGAGGTGAGCTTGATGAAGCCATATCCATCAGGTCTATTGAACGGTCATTGGGCGATTACATTCTCGATAAGGCAGGAGAAATGTACAAATCTCCGCAAAGCGAGACCAATAAGACGGTCGCCATTATAGGTTCCGGGCCAGCTGGACTTTCCGCCGCTTATTACCTGAGAAAGCTCGGCCACAGCGTTACCATCTTTGAGGCCATGGAGGAACCCGGCGGCGTACTAACCTATGGGATACCGCCCTACAGGCTGCCCAAAAATGTGGTAAAAAGGCAGATTAAAGCTATTGAGAGCACCGGAGTCCAAATCAAGCTTAAAGTCAATGTAGGGAAAGATATCACACTGGATGAAATCCAGCGGGACTTTGAGGCTGTATTTTGTGCTACGGGGGCCTGGAAACAGCCGTCCTTGAAAATCAAAGATGAGGAGTTACTCACATCAGGTCTGGAGTTTCTGGCCCAGGTGAACCGGGGATCGAGAAAAATATCCGCGAAAAAAATCCTGGTGATTGGCGGAGGCAGTGTAGCCATCGATGTGGCACTGACGGCTCGGCGCCTTGGCGCAGAACAGGTAACGATGGCCAGTCTGGAGTCCCGTGAGGAGATGCCGGCGCTGAAAGAAGAGGTTGAACAAGCAGTCAGGGAGGGAATTAACCTGATGCCCTCCCGGGGCCCCTCTAATGTATTAAAAGAAAATGGTCGGTTATCAGGGATGGAACTGGTGCGGTGCACTGCGGTATTTAACAGCGAGGGCAAATTTTCTCCGACCTTTAATAATGCCGATAAGACAGTAGTTGAAGCCGAGCAGGTAATACTGGCGATAGGGCAAAAGCCGGAGCTCTCTTATGCAGAATCATTATTGAATATTGAACGCGGATTAATAATGGTATCCCAGGATACTCAGGGTACCAACATAGCCAAGGTTTTTGCCGGTGGTGATGCCACCATTGCCGGCCCTCTATCAGTCATAGCCGCAATAGCTTCCGGACGCAGGGCAGCCAATTCCATAAATCAGTATCTTGGGGGCAAGGCAAGCCTGCAGGCGGAGAAGAAAATTGAACATCTGACGAGATGCTACAGCAGCTGTTTCGGGAAACAAAGCCGTGTGAAAACGCCTGAAATTCCGATATCCCAGGTTAGTCTGGATACAGAAGATATTCTGGGACTTGAATTGAGCTCAGTAGAGACTGAAGTTAATAGATGCCTCAATTGTGGATGTGACGGGGTCAACCCCTCAGACACGGCCGCAGCCCTGGTAGCTTTGAATGCCGTGATAGTGACATCCAGGAGAGCCATTAAGGCAGATGATTTCTGGGCAGTGGATAGAGGAATAAAATCAACTCTGCTTGATGACGACGAAATTATAACCGAGATTCAGATACCGAAGCCATCAGATGGAGTTAAGAGCTCTTTTATCAAGTTTGCCTTGAGGAAGTCTATTGATTTTCCGATTGTGAATTGTGCCACGGTAATTGAAACCAAGGAAGGAGTAGTCCAGTCTGCCAGGATATGTCTGAACGCGGTATACAGTAAACCCTACCGGGCTATTAAAGCCGAGGCGGAAATCAAGGGCAAGATGATAAATGAGGCCAGCGCTGAAGCTGCCGGAAATGCGGCAGTATCCGACGCTATTGCACTTCCATACAATAAATACAAGATTCAGATAGCAAAGACTCTGGTTAAGAGAACAATACTGGCCTGCCAGTAACTTCTCGGCTCGAAAAAACAAGAGCAAGGATTAGCCATAGTAATATTATTAATGGCGAGTATTATCATGGAAGTAAGGCAGCTTTTGCCGTAAAAGAGATGTTTACTTCCTGCCTGATTGAAAAGGAGGTATTGAAATTTCCTCATCCCCTAAACTGGTAATCAAATCAGCCAGCTGTATTGTTATAGATGTCTGCGAGCTGGAGCAGGCCAGAGACCGTTTGAATTTTAAAAGCGGTATTATTCTGGTCGAGGGGAAAAGGATGTACTCTTTTGATGAACTTGTCCAGCTGGCAAGTCAGGATAGCTATAAGAGCAGAGAATTTATTGAAATCACGCTGCTGCCAGTACTAGCAGGCGGTTAGTATAAAGAAGTGATTAGAACATTGTAATAATCAATTAGCGGTTTCGATTTCCCGGTTACATTTAATAATGTCTACCAGGCGAGAGAGCGGCACATTTTGCTGTTGAGAGGTGCTCATATCACGCAGTTGAAAGGCGCCGGATTTGATTTCTTCATCGCCTATGATAACGGTATAGCGTACTCCCAGGGTGTTAGCCTGTCTTAGCTGAGCTTTCAAACTCTTGTTACCGAGGGACTGGACGGCACTGATGTTATCTTTACGCAGAGTGCCAGCTAACCTGGCAGCGGCTTCTCTGGCGGAATCTCCCAGAAAAGCAATAAAGGCTCGCGGACCGGGGAGAGGGGGGATGTCAGCATTCTGCTTCTTCAGGTTGGCAATAATGCGCTCGATACCGGTGGCGAAGCCGATTGCCGGGGTGGGTTTTCCGCCCAGCTCTTCAAGCAAATCATCGTAGCGACCACCGGCGCCGATAGTGCTCTGGGAACCTTCAGCTTCCGGTTGAATCTCAAAGACGGTGCGGGTATAGTAATCGAGGCCCCTGACCAAGCAGTGGTCAATCTC
Source organism: uncultured Dehalococcoidales bacterium (assembly GCA_964541585.1). GTDB lineage: Bacteria > Chloroflexota > Dehalococcoidia > Dehalococcoidales > UBA3254 > CAZIQW01. Next base: position 5,440 of record CAZIQW010000034.1, read on the forward strand.
ATAAGGCAAGTCCAGTATACTTAAATACTTTTTGAGCTGTTCGAAATGAGCGGCGCACTCAGGGCAAAGCTGCTCATAGCTCCGAGGGGCAGAGGCGGCGATTTGCCGGCAAGTGGTATTCTTACAGTCCAGCAGCCGCAAAGGATTTCTTTCCCGGCGAACCCGGCAGTCAGGGCAAAGGTCCTGCCGGCATTGAGCGTAATAGTCCTTCACCTGATTCAGGTACGCCGGACGGCAACGCTTACAGCCGATGCTGTTTATTTTCAAATGAAGCTGCTTGATATCCAGGGAAAAGAAGAACTGCCAGGCCATATCGATGACTTCCGCATCCAGAGCGGGATCAACTTCACCAATGGCCTCGCAGCCGAACTGGTGGAATTCACGATATCTGCCGGCCTGAGGTCTTTCGTAACGGTAAAGGGAAGTAATATAGAACAGCTTGACCGGCTGAGACTGGTTCTGCATACCGTGTTCCAGGTAAGCACGGCAAACCGGAGCCGTGCCTTCAGGCCTCAGGGTCAGCTTGTTGCCTCCCCGGTCGTCAAAGGTATACATTTCTTTCTGAACAATATCCGTTTCTTCGCCAACACCGCGAACAAAGAGGCCGGTATCTTCAAAAACGGGAGTCTCAATTTTGCGGTAACCGTAAAGGTGGCTAATCTCTGCCGCTTTTCGCTCGATGTATTGCCAGCAGTCCTGGTCTTCAGGTAATATATCGGCAGCCCCACGCGGAGCCTTATACAATCCGTGTCTCCTTAATCCGTTGTATTGGAATGAAGGGAAAAAATTTCATCATTTCCGAATTCAGAATACAGCAGAGGGGACAATTTGTAAAGTAATGAGGGGCATATTTTACGTTCTCACCGCTATTGCATTATACTTATTATAAGTGCAGCGTTCAGGAATTAATCAGTTATCCGTCAGCCACCCTTTTTCCTGAATAAAATATGAGCAGCCGGGAAACCATAACTGAAAAAATGAGCATTGAGCGATTAATTGAAAAAGCGAAGCAATACCTGCCGCCGGAAAAGGCGGCTCTGGTCAGGGAGGCTTATGATTTTGCTCTAAGCTCCCATGAGGGACAGTTTCGCGTTTCGGGAGAATCATATATCGAGCATCCCCTTCAGGTAGCGCTGACGCTAGCGGAACTGCAGCTGGATGCCAGCTCACTGGCAGCGTCCCTGCTACATGATGTCCCGGAAAACTGCGGAGTTCCGATTATCGATATTGAAACGCGGTTCGGCTCGGAAGTGGCCAAACTGGTGGACGGGGTTACCCGTCTGGGGAAAATATCCTGGGCTGGAGAGGATCTTATCCGCCGCGAATCCCAGGCCAAGAACCTGCGGAAGATGCTGGTAGCCATGGCGGAAGATATCCGGGTGGTATTCATCAAACTGGCTGACCGTCTGCACAACATGCAGACGCTGCACGTGATGCCCCCGGAAAAACAGTACCGTATCGCCCAGGAAACAATGGAGATTTATGCTCCCCTGGCCCATCGTCTGGGTATCTGGGAATTGAAATGGCAGCTGGAAGACCTCTCATTCCGCTATCTGGAACCGGAAAAATACAAGCACATAGCCAAACTAATAGCCGCCAGACGAGTACAACGGGAAAACTATATTACCCAGATTATCCAGACATTAAGAGAAGAGTTCGACAGGGCCGGATTGAAGGCTGAAATCTCCGGCCGTCCCAAGCACATCTTCAGTATTTATCAGAAGATGCAGAAGTACGAGGCTATCGGGAAACGTTTTGATGATATCCATGATTTGCTGGCCCTGCGGGTTATGGTGGCGACAGTAGGGGACTGTTACAATGCCCTGGGCATTATCCATAATCTATGGCATCCGATGCCGGATGAATTTAACGATTATATTGCCAATCCCAAACCGAACGGTTACCAGTCCCTGCATACCACCGTAATGAGCCTCGGCGCCACCCCACTCGAAGTACAAATCCGGACCTATGAAATGCATCATGTTGCCGAATACGGGGTTGCCGCTCACTGGCGCTACAAGGAAGGTGAAAAAGGAGATATCCGTTTTGAGGAGCGGATATCCTGGCTGCGGCAGTTAATCGACTGGCACCGGGACTTCAGCGGTGCCGAGGAGTTCCTCGAATCAGTCAAAACCGATATTTTTAACGACCAGGTTTTTGTCTATACTCCCAAAGGTGAAATAAAGGACCTGCCCCGAGGCTCCACTCCCCTTGACTTTGCCTACCGGGTGCATACCGAACTCGGGCACCACTGTGTCGGCGCCAAAATCAACGGCAAGCTGGTCCCTCTGAAGTACCGTTTGAACATTGGCGATGTGGTGGAAATTATGACCATCAAAGGCGGCAAGGGTCCCAGCCAGGACTGGCTGAGGCCGAACCTGGGCTACGTTAATACCTCCGGCGCCCGGGAAAAAATCCGCCAGTGGTTCAAAAAGCAGAAGCGGAATGAGAACATAGACCGGGGCCGCGAATTGCTGGACAAAGAGCTAAAACGACTCGGGATAAAGGTCCCGGACAAAGATGAGCTGGCGAAGCTTTTCAAGTATGATGACCCGCAGGACTTTTTGGCCGCCATCGGCTATGGCGGGATAAGCGCCCATTCCGTGGTGATGAAACTGGTTACCCAGACGGAGCCGAGCCGGGTAGTCACACCGGCAGCGGCGAAAATTCCCACCTCGATTATCAAGGTGCTGGGAGTAGGCGACATGCTGACCCGACTGGGAGAATGCTGTCACCCGACGCCCGGCAGCCCAATCATCGGGTACATTACGCGCAGCAGGGGCGTCACTGTGCACAGGCAAGACTGTCCCAATATTATTCATGAGAGAGAGAAAGAAAGGCTGGTGGAGGTGGAGTGGGGACAGACTGAGGCTGTCTATCCGGCCAGAATTCAGGTGGAGGCCTGGGACAGGGTAGGTCTTGTCCGGGACATGACGTCGATTGTCGCTGAGGAGAAGGTTAACATTACTTCGGTGAGTTTCGCCAACCGGGAGGACCATACCACAGCCACTCTGATTCACCTGGAAACCAATGGACTGGCGCAGCTTTCCCGGATTATGGAGAAAATTGAAAGCGTACGGGGTGTAATCAGTGTGTCCCGAATCGGCGAAGATTCCATAATAAAATCAGTTTCACCGTGAAATAGCGGAAGTTAGATTTGATAAAATTATCAAAAAAGGATAGGATAACAGGAGAAATACGAAATCCCAAATACGAAATTCGAAACAGGTGATTGTTTCGAATTTATAAATTATTGCTTAGAATTTCCGGCACAGCCGGCTCAGGAGGATAACTTGCCAAATACCAAAACAGCAGAAAAAGAGATGCGCGCATCTGTAAGAAGGAGAGCGCGTAACAAGGCAACACACAGCCAGACCAAGACAAATATCAGGAAAGCAGAAGAAACCATTGCTTCCGGTAATCTGGATAAGGCTAAAGCGGACATAACCATTGCTATCAGCGCACTGGATAAAGAAGCCGAGAAAGGCAAGCTGCACCGCAATAATGCCGCTCGTTGCAAATCAAGGTTGGTGAAAAAGCTAAACAAGGCAGCCGCCGCTACCCAGACTGAAAAGAAGTAGCATTAAGCGATTTTGGGCCTCATTTTCCGGAGCTCAAAAGATTTTGCGGGCTTGAGCATTGACAAATACAGATAACAAATAAGATGATATAAGCTCCAGGATTAGAACGGGAGTTCTTTAAATTAATAAAGCAGGACGAGAGTGAGGGATGAGGACATTATCACCCAGGCAGCAGAAAATTCTGGGCTTTATCCGCCAATTTCTGACAGATAAAGCCTATCCTCCTTCCATCCGGGACATTGTCGGCGGGTGCGGAATAAGCTCTACATCGGTGGCCGATTATAATCTGGAGATACTGGAGAAAAAAGGCTATATCCGCCGGCACCGGGAGATTTCCCGGGGTATTGAGCTTCTGGATAATTCTTCAAGCAGGAAGACTCACGTGGCTGTGCCGATTATCGGGCAGATAGCCGCCGGTGAACCTATCCCCGTACCCACCTCTGATAACTGGAACGGCGTGGAATCTTCCGAGACTCTGGACGTGCCGCAGGACCTCATTCGCGGCAAGAAAGACACATATGCGCTAAAAGTAAAAGGTCTTTCAATGATAGATGCTTTGATAAACGACGGCGATATCGTTTTAATGCAGTATACGAACACCGTCGAGAACGGGGAAATGGCAGCGGTCTGGTTGAAAAGCGAGAAAAAAGCCACCCTGAAAAAGGTCTACTTCAACAGGGAGCGTATCCGCCTTCAGCCGGCTAACAGTCAAATGCAGCCCATCTATGCTGAGCCGGGTAATATAGAGATACAAGGGAAGGTGATAGGGGTCGTACGTCAATTAACATAAGAGAATAATTTGATTTTTGCCTGTAAAGGGCATACATTATTAGCAGTCGTATGGAGCCAAGCATTCTATCCCGAAAGGTAGACGATGTTTTTAAATCAGTTTCAAAATGTAGGGCATTCCATGTTTAACCGGGGGCTGGTTTCTTCACAAAGCGGCAATCTCAGCATCAGAATGGGAGACCGGATAATCATCACCCGCCGTGGAAGCAACCTGGGCGCTTTACAGGAAGTTGACCTGGTAGAGACCGGCATCAACAAGAATGACCGGGCGACGCCGCTGGCATCGGTAGAACTGCCGGTCCACCGGGCTATCTATCAGAATACCCGGGCAAAAGCAATTGTCCATGCCCATCCTACACATGCTATCGCCTTATCCATGAGCGAGAAAGAAATTACCTCCGCCTACCTGGAGGATTTTTGTGCTCTGGGCAGAGTACCGGTCGTCGGCTGGGATATGGAAGTTACCCGCGGAGGCCTGGTAGACGTCATTGCCGAGGCGTTAGAGGACCACCGGATTGTAGTGGTACGCGGACACGGCACCTTTGCCGTCGGGCAGTTACTCGATGAAGCATTCAATTGTACTACCGGTCTGGAGGAGGCGTGCGAAATCCTGTGCCTCATGAGGTCGATGCAAATACAGGAAGATAGAGTCTGATTGCGAGCCTCCAAGTTCGAACCGGGAATATTGCCAAGTCTTCCAGAATCATTCCCGAACAATCATGACGCCGGTATATCTACTGAATGTCTCAACTTGTCTTATGAGCCGCCAATGGCTATAATAGCCTTAATCTAATCAGGAGAGGAAGGGATACCAGAGAATGCCACAGTACGCGTATTTTCAGAAGCAGTTTATGCCCCTGGCGGAAGCCAACACCAATATCATGACGAACTTTTTACATTACGGTACCGCCGTATTCGAAGGTATCCGGGGCAACTGGAACGAAGAGCAGAACCAGATATATCTATTCCGTCTCAAAGAGCATTACGAGCGGCTGCTGAACGGCTGCAAAGTGATGAAAATCCAGATACCATATTCCAATGATGACCTGTGCAAGCTGACGGTGGAACTGACAGCCCGGAGCGGTCTCAAAGAGAATGTCTATGTACGTCCGGTGGCCTACAAGAGCACTGAAGCCATGGGAGTACGGCTGCATAATCTGGAATCCGACTTTTTTGCTCTGGTTATACCCTGGGGACGCTATCTGGATACAGATGCCTGCCGTGTGGGTGTGTCTTCCTGGCGGCGGCCGGGCAGCAATTGTTCGGTCCCTCAAGCCAAGATTACCGGACAGTATGTCAACAGCGCTTTTGCCAAGACTGAAGCTCATGACGCTGGCTTCGACGAAGCGATTGTGTTAAATGAGTCCGGCCGGGTAGCGGAGGGCAGCGGCGAAAATATTTTCCTGGTAATAGACGGAAAACTAATCACTCCCTCGGTCTATGAAAATATACTGGTCGGGATTACCCGGGCTACCGTGATAGAGCTGGCGAAAAACGAACTTGGCATAGAGGTAATCGAGAGACCCGTGGAGCGGACCGAATTATACCTCGCCCGGGAAGCGTTCTTTACCGGTACCGCGGCCCATGTCTCACCTATTGCCGAGGTAGACCACCGGCTGGTAGGGGATGGTAAAGTGGGCCCGATTACCAAGGAACTGCAAACCCTGTACCATGATGTAATAGAAGGGAAGAATCCCAAGTATATGCACTGGTGCACGCCAGTGTATTAACGAATAACCAATAATCAAGAGACAATAACCAGGAAATAACCAATTATCAATGACCGGGAGGAATTAGGATTTATGATTCATGAATCTTAATTCCTATCCCTTCTCTCCTCTGGTTAGGGTCTCTGCTTCAGTCTCTGCTGGCAGGCGGGGAACCATTGTTCGAAGCCGCAGGCATTGCAGCCTTCATAACGGCAGTCGCCGGTTTCCTCACATTTTTGCGCCTTCCGGTATTCCCGCATGAGATAAGAAGGGGTAACGCCGATATTCACGTGGGACCACGGGAGCAGCTCATCCAGCGAGCGTTCCCGCTGGGCATAGAAGGCAGGATCGATGCCGCACTCATTAAAGGCCCGGAGCCAGTTTTCCCATTTGAAATGTTCGCTCCAGGCATCGAAGGTACAGCCCAACTGCCAGGCACGGTGGATTACCCGGCCTATCTTACGGTC
>CAZIQW010000035.1:0-11984 GCA_964541585.1 uncultured Dehalococcoidales bacterium
GGCGCGAATGGATTCTCTGGCCTTCACAGCATCTGCTATCAGGGCCTTCTCGATTCCACGCGACATTGAGACACCTACTCCTTGAACTCTTAAGCCTGATCTATCATCCAGTATGCCCATGATTGTACAGACCTTGGAAGTCCCGATATCTATGGCGGCTATTTTCTTTTTCATATTAGCGCTTTACAAAGGTTTTAGTTAGCCTCTCTCCTGTCTGTAATGCACATTCCATTTTTCACAAATTTCTTCAAACCACTTTTTCATAGCCGGGTCCTGCAGGTTCTGCAGCTCTGCCAAAAAGCCATGTAATAATTCTCCACCGCTCATTCCTGGTATCGGTTCAGCCGGCCCCGGCAGATTGATATACACAATTTCTGTCATCTGTTTTTTAAAATCAATCGCTGTTCCCATCTTTCTCCTTTCCTCTATCGGCACGTATTTTATAAGCCTCCGGACTTTAAATACAATTATTGACCTGTGAATATAAATATGTCAGCCATATTCCATCCGGTATATCAAGATATAAGCTTTTCATTTTTCCGGCTTAAAGTCAAGGTCGAGCCAACCCAAGGATGTTAAACCTTCCCCTAATTATAATCCTTTTTTACCTTCTTGATAATACCTTTTTAGCTGATTTCGCAACAATTCTCATGCGGTATGCAGTAGTTTTTCAGAATATATTATCTATATTTCAAATTAGTCTCTACATTATGTTAAAATAGGATAGCAATATTGATACTTATTGAGTAATAGATTTTAAGATGATTCCAGTAAAATTGTCTATGCGTAATTTTATGTGTTACCGGGATAACGTGCCTCCGATTAACTTTGAGAGCATTCACACTGCCTGTATCAGCGGTAACAACGGCAATGGTAAATCAGCCCTTATCGATGCTATTACCTGGGCCCTCTGGGGTCAAACGCGTGCCACCAGTGATAACGATCTGGTTCATTCCGGACAAACCGAAGTGGCAGTCGACTTCGAGTTTACCATGGGTGAACAGCAATACCGCATTATCCGCAAGCATTCCAGACCTAAAACCCAGAAAAGCTCAGGACAAACGATTCTCGAATTCCAGATGGTCACATCTGATGGCTTTAAAGTGCTAAGCGGGGATACTACCACTCAAACACAGCAAAAAATTACGCAGCTCCTGCATATGGATTACGATACCTTTATTAATAGTGTTTTTCTCAGACAGGGACGCGCTGATGAGTTCACCAAAAAACGCCCGGGTGAACGTAAACAGGTGCTGGGAAATATCCTCCAGCTTTCAATCTATGATGAACTGGAAAATCTGGCAAAAGAAAAGTCCAGGCAGCAAGAAAATATCATCATGCAGCTTGAAACCGCACTTAACTCTATCCAGGAAGAGCTGTCTCATAAGCCCGATTACCAGTTGGAATTTGAGCAAGCGGAGTCGGAATTATCTCAAGCCGAACTGCACGCCAAAGAACATGCATCCAGGTTGGAAAATTTGCGCCGGGATAAGGAAATACTAGAAAACAAGAAGGCTCAACTGGCAGAACTGGCAGCCCACACTCAAGATACTGAGCGGAATTATCAGCTGTGGACTGAACAGGCTGCGCGACATCAAACGCGGATAAAAGAATATGAAGAGCTTATCTCTCACAGAGATACCATTGAGAAGTGTTACGAACAATTTGTCTCAGTTCGAAAGCACTGTCAGGAACTCGACCAGAAACTAAAACAATACAATACTTTATCTCAAAAACAACATCGGCTGGAGATGGCAATCATTAAAGCCGGCGAAGATTTAAACACGTCTCATGCTGTCACCGAAAACCGTATTTCGGAGATGGAGACTATCTCACACAAGCTCCCTGAGTATCGTAATGAGATGAAGCAGGTGGAAAATCAGATGTGGGCTCTTAATGAAGCGGATGCTGAACTCCGGGAAAAACAAGAAAACTTCAAGCTTCAGATCGCCAGAGTGCACTTCCTTCAAGCAGAGAAGATACGTTTGACCCAGGAACTAAGCCAGATTGAAGACAAATTGAAGTTGCTTTCCCGCCAGAGTGATATAACCTGTCCCCTGTGCGAAACCGAGTTAGGAACCGATGGACAGAAACGTATCGAGGCAAAGTTTGTTGCGGAGAAAGCGGCTAAAGCTGAATCTTTGAAGACTAACCGGGCAGAACTGGCAACCAAGGAAGCAGAGGTCAGGACTCTGGAGAACGATATTCTACAATTCGAAGCCAGATTAAAACGTTCCCGTGAATCAAGTCAGAGCAGATACGGAAATCTCAGCAAAGCTATCGCGGACGCCCAGGAAGTAGAGAAGAAAATCGATACCGAGAAGCAAGCCTTGAATGAGATTGAGCAGAAGCTATCAAGGAGATATTTTGCAATTGACGAGCAGGACGCCCTGATTCAGATCGAGAAAGAGCTAACTGCAATAGAATATAATCCTCAGCAGCACGAACTGGTACGTTCTCAGCTTTCAAGCCTTGAACAATACGAATCCCCAAAGCGTAAATTAGAGGAAGCAGACAGGCTTATACTTCAGGAGAAGGAATCTGAGGCCAGAGCTCGGAAAACCGCTCAGGAACTGCAATTAAAGATAGAAAATGATAACCGACGGAAACAGTCCTTGATTTCTGAGCTTAACACATTCTCAAATGTAGCTGCGGATTTAACTCTGGCAGAAAACGAATATCAAAAGATGCTTTCAATTCAAAAACATATTCAAGAAATCATGGGTGGAGCCAGAGCTAAACTGGAGAGACTGGAGAGACTGGAACAACAATCCAAAGAAAAGAAGGCACTGCTGGCTGAAGCTGTCCGGCAAGAAAAAATTTTCAAAGACCTGGCTCAGGCTTTCGGCAAAAAAGGTATCCAGGCTATGTTAATCGAGATGTCGATTCCGGAAATAGAGGCTGAAGCCAATAAATTACTGGCCCGCATGACGGATAACCGGATGCATATCAAAATGGAAACCCAGAGGGAAACCCGTAAGGGTGACGTTATAGAGACACTGGATATCAATATTTCTGATGAACTGGGTACTCGCAACTACGAAATGTTCAGCGGTGGAGAGGCCTTTCGTATAGATTTTGCTATCCGAATCGCCCTATCCAAGCTGTTAGCCCGCAGGGCAGGGGCACCTCTTCCTACCTTGATAATCGATGAAGGGTTTGGGACACAGGACAGTACTGGCATTGAAAAGATTAAAGAGGCTATAATTTCGATTCAAGAAGACTTTGAGAAAATCCTGGTGATTACTCATATTGCGGATTTCAAAGACGCCTTTCCCATGAGGCTTGAGATTGTAAAAACCCAGGAAGGCTCCACTGTCTATCTTAGCTAGACTGGATTTCTGTTTTCCTGTGCAAAGCAGGCCGGATTAAATATGTCCAGAGTAACCCCATCGCCGCAAGAGCACCGCATTCGTGCCTCACCGCGCAATTGCGTGTGTAGCAGCCCTGTCCAGCACCTGTCTCAGATATTGTCCGGTTACAGACTCAGTATGTCGGGCAATCTCTTCAGGTGTACCTGTAGCTATTATGTAACCTCCGGCGTCACCGGCACCCGGCCCGAGGTCTATGATATAATCAGCATTTTTCATTACATCCAGATTATGCTCAATTACAATTACCGTGTTACCCGCATCGGTTAACCGCTGTAAGACTCTCAACAGCGCAGCCACATCCTCAAATCCCAGTCCGGTAGTCGGTTCATCCAAAATATACAAAGTTTTGCCGGTAGAACGCCGGGATAATTCAGTAGCCAGCTTGACTCTCTGAGCTTCACCACCAGATAGCGTCGGCGCTGGCTGTCCCAGATGAATATAGCCCAACCCTACATCCTTCAAGGTCTCGAGTTTACGGCGAATACCCGGAAAATGCTCAAAGAACTCCAGTGCCTGCTCTACAGTCAGGTCCAGCACCTCGGCTATATTTTTCTCCTTAAACCTGATTTCCAGTGCCTCACGGTTATAGCGGCTACCCTTGCAGACTTCGCAGGGAACAGTAACGTCCGGCAGAAATTGCATTTCAATTTCATTGAAACCTTCGCCATGACAGGCCTCACAACGTCCACCCTTTACATTAAAGGAGAACCTGCCTGGCCCGTAACCGCGCATTCTGGACTCCGGTACCGTGGCGAACAGCTCTCGTATGGGGCCAAAGGTGCCTGTATAGGTCGCCGGATTACTTCGCGGGGTACGTCCGATTGGAGACTGGTCGATATTGATTACTTTGTCAATATACTGGATACCCTGAATAGCGTCACATTCACCGGCCCTATCTTTAGCCCGATAAAGTATCCAGGCTAACTTCTTATATAAAATATCATCGATTAAAGTGCTCTTCCCACTGCCTGAAACCCCGGTAATACATACGAATCTACCCAGGGGAATACGCACATCGATATTCTTCAGATTGTTCTGTCGGGCTCCCTTGATTACTATTTCTTTGCCATTACCATTACGCCGCCCCTCCGGCATAAGTATACTCTTCGCTCCACACAGGTATTGACCGGTGATAGATTTTTCTGATTCCATTATATCCGCCAGTGAGCCAGCAGCCACCAGGTAACCGCCGTGCTCTCCGGCTCCGGGCCCCATGTCGATAATATGGTCGGCAGCCCGCATCATGGCCTCATCATGTTCTACAACCAGAATAGTGTTTCCCAGGTCTCTTAATCTCTTCAGTGTCTCAATTAACCGTGAATCATCCGCCGGGTGTAGTCCTATTGTCGGTTCATCACATATATAGAGGACCCCCATCAAGCCGCTGCCGATTTGAGTTGCCAGACGGATTCTCTGGCCTTCGCCACCGCTCAAAGTGGCCGCCGCCCTATCAAGCGAAAGATAGTCCAGTCCCACATCCTTCAGAAAACCCAAACGGGCGTTCAGCTCTTTTAGAATCTGGTGAGCAATCATCCGCTCCCGCTCTGAAAGAACCGGTTCCTCACTATGGTCCAGCGCAGACATCCATTTTACCGCCTGGTTTACAGACATCCCGGTTACCTGGATGATATTCTTCTCTCCTATAGTTACAGCCAGGGCCTCCGCTTTCAACCTTTTGCCTTCACAGGCCGGGCAGGGTTTAGCTACCATGTAACGTTCGATATCCGCTTTGGAATTCTCCGACTCCGTATCCCGGTACAGCCGCTCCATACGAGGAATAACACCTTCAAAACCATCCCGGTGTTCCCTTACCTTCCCAAAACGGTTCCGGTACTGATGGACTTCTCCACCCTCCCCGTAGAGCAAGGCGTTCATCTGTTTCTCATTCAAGTCTTTTATCGGTGTATTTAGAGTGAATTTATAACTTCGTGCTAAAGATTCCAGAGCATAAAAGTACCATGATTGAAATTGCCAGGGACGAATAGCTCCATCAGAAATCGAAAGGTCTTTGTCCGGGATAACCAGGTCTGGATCTATTTCCAGTTTATTCCCCAGACCACTGCATTCAGAACAGGCGCCGTGAGGGCTGTTGAAGCTGAAAGTACGGGGAGCTATTTCTCCCAGGCTGATACCGCAATTAACACAGGCAAAATGCTCTGAAAAAAGGAGTTCTTCACCGTCAACTATCGACACCAGGACAATGCCGCTGCCCAGTTTTAAAGCTGTCTCCACCGAATCTGCAATTCTTCCCTGACTGCCGCTCTGTCCGGTCACGATTCTATCCACAATTACTTCGATAGAATGCTTCTTGTTCTTATCCAGTTGAATCTCGTCAGACAGGTCACAAATTCTCTTATCCACCCTCACCCGGGCATAACCTGCTTTGCGCAGATCGGTAAATACCGACTGATATTCTCCCTTACGGTCTTTTACCAGAGGAGCTAAAATCAAGATTTTCGTATTGTCCGGAATATTCTGGATAGCATCCACAATTTGCTGAACAGTCTGCACCGTAATCTCCCGTCCGCATTGAGGACAATGGGGATGTCCCACTCGTGCAAAAAGAAGACGCAAATAGTCATATATTTCCGTGATAGTGCCTACAGTGGAGCGGGGGTTACGACTGGTCCCTTTCTGGTCTATCGCAATCGCCGGACTTAGACCCTCAATATAGTCTACTTCCGGCTTTTCCATTCTGCCCAAAAATTGCCGGGCATATGCAGATAAGGATTCGACATACCGGCGCTGTCCTTCAGCGTATATAGTATCAAAAGCCAGCGAGCTTTTTCCTGAGCCTGAAGCTCCGGTTACTACAACCAGTTTATCGCGCGGAATAACAACATCTATGTTTTTTAGATTATGCTCTCTGGCACCTCTGACAATAATTGAATTCAATGGCATTACTCTCAAACCCCTTCCTGAAATACCATATCATTTTAACATTAGAACAAGTGTACAAACAAATTCCCTGCGATATCTCTTACCGCAGGGAAATCTTTGACAATATGCTTTAGTTTATGTAATCTATTATATTAATATTATGGTTTAGTTTATAATATTCAATTAAGCTAACCTTGTAGTTGCAAGTAAAACTTAACAGTGAGGAAATAAGGCAATGGGAAAAACAGAATTGATTAATGATATAATCAACCTTCAAAGGGAGATGAGTAAGTCGATCGGGCCCTTTGCTACCCAGCCATGGATTGAACTTAGCCTTACTAACGCTCAACTAAAGAGCTTGTTTATTATTGCGGATCAAGAGAAGACAAACTTTAAGAAGCTGGCTGAAGCCCTGGGAGTCACTCCACCCAACATCACCGGTATTATTGACCGCCTGGTGGAACAGGGGTTGGTCAGCCGCCAGGAGAACCCTGAAGACCGGAGGATAATGCTTTTACAGGCAACTGAGAAAGGACGTAATCTCCTGGCTTCTCTCAGGGAGACCAGGGCAATCCGCATGACACAAATCTTAACTTATATGTCTGTAGAAGATTTGTCTCTATTAGCTAAGAGCATGGCTTCATTTGTTAAAACAGCTAATGAACATCAGGAAGATCTTCACCATTAACCAGGCGGATACCGCTCTTCTCCTTGACGCTCAGGTTTGAGCCTGTTACAATTGCCTTAAATTAAGGCGCTATGCCTTAATCCGTTATCTGAGATACCTCGCAGTTTTTTGGAGGAGAGGAGTATATGGGTGTTGATTACACAAAAGAGGGAAAGATAGCCGTTTTCATCTTGAATCGTCCGCATGTCATGAATGCCCTGGATATTGCCACACTGAATGAATTTCACGAAGCCCTGCTGGATTTCAGCGAGGACGCCAATTTATGGGCAGGTATCGTCACCGGTGCCGGGGAAGAAGCTTTTTGTGCCGGTATTGATATCCGAAGCGCGCTGTATTCAGTGAATCGTTACCAGGACTGTTCCCAACCTTTCCCGGCCACTTTGATGCGCGGACTGGAAATAACAAAACCGATAGTTGCCGCTATCAACGGTCTGGCCTTGGGAGGGGGGCTCGAACTGGCTCTTGCCTGTGATATCCGTATCGCCGCCGATAATGCCACTTTCGGAGCACCTGAGGTTACTCTGGGACTGATTCCTTCCTGGGGAGGCACTCAGAGATTACCCCGTCAGATACCCTGGTGTCAGGCTGCTGAAATGATCTTAACAGGAAAGACAATCGAAGCTCAAGAAGCCTTTCGCATGGGTCTGATTAACCGCGTTGTTCCCAGAGACAAATTGTCCACTACAGCTAAGGAGTGGGCGGAAGTTCTTTGTAATGCTGCTCCTTTAGCTGTACGTGCAGCTAAAGAAGCCATGATTAAGGGCACCAAGCTTCCTCTGGATGAAGGCCTGGACCTTGAGGATGCGCTGGAAACTTTTTTGATGGGCACTGAGGACTACTATGAAGGTATTAGAGCTTTTAACGAAAAACGTAAACCCTTTTACCGGGCGAAGTAAGAACTAAATTTAAAAGAGCAAAGGTTAAAAGTTAATATTTTAAGTAAAAAGTGATTAAGCTATAGTTTCTCAATAGTCGTAAGTGTCCCTTCCCCTTTCTCCGAAACCTGAAATCTCCTTCTCTCTATTTTTATTTTGAATTGCAATTTTACCCTTCAAGCTTTGAATTATATATTCTGATGTCTATATGCGATAGTCGTTTTATAATTTGTCACAGCCTCGAGAAAAGGGTTAAAATAGAGTATTCCACAATAAGATAATTAATATCATTAAGGAGGAAGTTCATGAGAGAAGCCGTAATTGTGAGTGCCGCCAGGACCGCAATTGGTAACTACGGCGGAGCCTTGCAGGATATACCCGCCGCCCAATTGCAGGCGATTGCTATCAAGGGCGCATTGAAAAAGGCTGGAGTAAGACCGGGACGGAATCCCGAGTGGGATAATATAGCCCCGAAACCATTCCAGGGAATTGGCGAAATCGAGCTGGAAAAAAAGTACAATGACTGGGACAATTCTCTGAAAGAAGTCTCCATCGATGAAGTCATCATCGGCAACGTCTTACAATCCGGCCAGGGGCAGAATCCCGGCCGTCAGGCTATGATTTACGCCGGTGTTCCGAAGGAAACCAACTGTTTCCTGGTTAACAAAGTCTGCGGTTCTTCTCTGAAAACTATCGCTCTGGCTGCCCAGGCTATCCGTGCGGGAGATGCCGATGTCATTATTGCCGGCGGTATGGAGAACATGAGCCAGGCCCCCTTCTACCTGCCCAAGGCCAGATGGGGTTACCGGATGGGAAGCCTGACAAACGGTAGTGCTGAAATAGTAGACGGTATGGTCTACGACGGCCTCTATGAGCTATTCTATGGATATCACATGGGCATGACCGCAGAAAATATTGCAGCAAAATATAACATCAGCCGAACGGAACAGGACGAATTCGCTTCCGAGAGCAATCGGAGAGCCATTGCGGCTACGGTAGACGGAACTTTCAAACAGGAAATCGTTCCGGTTGAAATCAAGGTTAAAAAAGAAATTAAACTTTTCGATGCTGACGAGCATCCGAGAGAGAGCCCGGTAGAGGGTCTGGCTAAATTAGGAACCGTCTTTAAGAAGGATGGGACCATCACTGCCGGAAACGCTTCAGCCCTGACGGACGGAGCCGCTGCAATGCTAATCATGTCTGAAGAAGCCGCTCAAAGATACGGATTAAAACCTATAGCCTATATTAAATCATATGCTTCCGGCGGCATTGATCCTGCATACATGGGCATGGGTGTAATTCCCGCTACTTATAAAGCTCTCAAGGTGGCAGGATTAAGCCTGAAGGATATCGAATTGTTCGAATTGAATGAAGCCTTTGCTGCTCAGTCTCTCGGCTGTCTCAAAGAAATGGGATTGACCAGTACTGAAAATATCAATGTTCACGGAGGCGCTATCTCTCTCGGGCATCCTCTTGGCTGCACCGGCGCCAGAATCGCTACTACCCTTTTATATGAAATGCAGCGCCGCGATAACAAATACGGCATGGCAACTCTTTGCATTGGTGGCGGCCAGGGTATGGCGCTGGTTTTGGAAAGAAAATAATTCCTCCTTTATAATTCAAGGTACTTGCATAGAGCAGGCTGGTTTCAGCCTGCTCTATATTATGATAATGAATAGCCACAAACACCGCCTGCTATGATAAAATTGATACCAGTAAGTATGCTATACTTTTCCGAGGAGGTCATTGTCTGATTATGAGAATTAAAGTATTGGGTGCCCATAACACTGAATCGATTAATACCAGATATGCGAGTCTTCTGGTG
Source organism: uncultured Dehalococcoidales bacterium (assembly GCA_964541585.1). Classification (GTDB taxonomy): domain Bacteria; phylum Chloroflexota; class Dehalococcoidia; order Dehalococcoidales; family UBA3254; genus CAZIQW01. Next base: position 9,643 of record CAZIQW010000035.1, read on the forward strand.
GACGACATCATGGTTCTGGATGCCGGCGGACTTACTTCCAGCCTCTCGTTCGATGAGCAGATGAAAATCAAGGCTGTCCTGCTGACTCACGGCCATTATGACCACATCCGGGATATTCCTGCTTTTGCTATGAACCTGTTTTTAAGAAAGCAGTCAGTAGATATATATACCCACCAGTCGGCCTCAGAATATCTTGAAAAATATTTCCTGAACGGCGATTTGTATCCCCAGTTTCACCAAAGACCGACAGAAAACCCCACCCTGAAAATCCACATCCTGCAACCTGGCGAAGAAGTCTTAATAGAAGGATATAAAGTTCTTCCGGCGCCGGTAACCCATGCTCTGCCGGCAATAGGTTATCAGGTTACCTCGCCTGACGGTAAAACGATTTTCTATACCGGAGACACCGGTCCTAACCTGTCCGGACTCTGGAATATTATCTCTCCCCAGGTACTTTTCATTGAGCTCACCGCCCCTAACCGCTGGGAAGAATCCATGAGCCACACCGGGCACCTGACTCCTAATTTGCTGGACCAGGAGCTTGATTATTTCCGTGAAATTAAGGGTTATATGCCGCAGATAGTCTGCCTCCATATTAACCCGGCGGGTGAGGATGAAATCAGGTCCGAAATCTCCACCGTTGCCGAATCACTGGGAATCACCATCCAGTTGGCTTACGAAGGTATGCAGATTGAGATATAAAACTGTTATACTAATCTCAAAAATTCTGAATATTCTTGTGAGGTAATTCGCAAATCGATAAGCCCAGGTTTATTGTAGACCAGAATGTCGGGAAGCTGGCCAAACTGCTGAGGCTGCTCGGCTACAATACTCTATTCTTTTCGGGTGAAAATGATACTCGGATGGTCAATATCGCTCTGGATGAAAACCGGATTATCCTGACGCGAGATACCCATATTCCGGAAAGGAGTCTAATAACCAGCGGTAAAGTTAGAGCAATACTGATTAAATCCGATAACATTGAGGAACAAATCAAGCAGTTAATCGATGAGTTGAATCTAATCCGCCAGGGGAAACCCTTCTCCCTCTGTCTGGAATGCAACCAGCCGCTGGTCCCACGTTCTAAAGAGGAAATCAAAGACAGAGTGCCGCCATATGTTTTCCAGACCCGGCAGGAATACATGGAGTGTCCGGCATGCCGCCGTGTTTATTGGAAAGGTACTCACTGGGAAGCTATGACAGATAGGCTTAAAAAACTGGCCGAATATAAGGATAAGAATAAACATGAGTGATCAAAACACTTGCGGAAAGTTAACTCCCGGTCTTGTATCCCGTCTCAAAATAATAGCAGGTGAAAAGAATATTCTGACGGATGAAGGGAAGGAAAATTATTCTAGAGATGAAGCACCTCAACCCCGGTCTTTCCTGCCTGATGTCGTGATTAAACCGGAGAATGCTCAGGCGATAGCTGATATTTTGAAGCTGTCCAGCCTTCACAAAATCCCCGTCACGCCCCGCGGCGCAGGTACCGGACTATCCGGAGGCTCCGTGCCCGTATACGGAGGCATTTCTCTTTCTCTGGAGAAGATGGACCGGATACTGGAAATAGACGAGCCTAATTCCTGCGTTACCGCTGAATCCGGTGTTACTCTAACCAATCTGTGTACTGCCGTCGAAGAGCGCGGACTCTATTACCCTTTATACCCCGGCGAAATGAGTGCTACCATCGGTGGCAATGTAGCTACCAATGCCGGAGGCATGCGGGCAGTTAAATATGGAGTTACCCGGAATTTCGTTCTCGGTCTGGAAGCGGTACTGCCGACCGGAGAAATAATCGAAACCGGCGGAAAATACGTTAAGTCCGCTACAGGCTACGACCTCACTCAGTTGTTAATCGGCTCTGAAGGGACGCTGGCAGTCATTACCAGAGTGACCTTAAAACTGATTATGCCACCCGGCAGCCGGGAACTCTTATTCATTCCCTTCAACAGTTTAGCTGAAGCTATCCAGTGCGTCCCGGCGATTCTCAAGGAGCGAATACTCCCTGTAAGCATTGAGTTTATGGAGCAGGACATATTGCAGATGGTGAAGGAACACACCGGTAAGGAATCCCCGGTGCAGGGTTATCCGGCTTACCTGATGCTCATGATAGAGTCCGATAGCCAGGAGGATTTCTACCATACGTCCGAGCGCATCAGCGAAATTTGCCGTGGGAAAGGTGCCGTGGACACTTTTGTCCCCGGAAGTGAGAGAGCCAAGCGACAACTGCTTGAGATACGGGAGAAATTCTATGCCACCATGCAGCACCACGGCCTGCTGGACCTGGCGGATGTAGTGGTTCCCCGGAGCAAAATAGCTGACTTTGTAAAGAAGGTTAAAGA
>CAZIQW010000036.1:0-7379 GCA_964541585.1 uncultured Dehalococcoidales bacterium
AGATGGAATCTCGTGACTGGAGTTCAGACGTGTGCTCTTCCGATCTAAACTGGTAGATGAAATCGAAGCGGAGATTTATCATGCGGGAAAAGCCGAGATTTCCAGCACTCTGATAGGCGATATGGTAATGGAGAAGCTTAAGTTATTGGACTACATAGCCTATATTCGTTTTGCCAGTGTTTACCGTGAGTTTGCGGATATCAAGGCCTTAAAAGAGGCGGTGGATAATCTGGTAGTAATCCAGAAAGACGGGCACCGTGTACCGGGGCAGCTGCCGCTGATACCGGAAAACAAGACCGAAGAACCGCCAAGAGGGTCAAAAGCGGAAAGTAAAAATAAAAAGTCACAAAATCGAAAACAAATCTCAATGACCGAAATAACAGAATCAAATCAGTCAGCCCTAGAAGAGAGAATCTGAAGTATGCCGGATAAATTAAGAATATTATCAATGTTTTGATAAACATCCTGAATATACAGCCGGACCCGGCATTTTAAATTTAGCAAAGTAATCCATCAGGAGAGATAGAGTCTATGCCCATCAACCGTACACAGATAGCCCGGACTATTTTTTCAGCGGCTGAGTCCATGGGCATTTCCGACAGGAAGAAAATCGAAGACATGATAGACCAGGTAATAGAGCGAATAGAACAGAAAACGCTGCCCGGAATGGAAGACCTGGTTTCTGAATCCAGATGCCTGCCCAGCGTCTCGGAGATACAAAATATGGTGAAGGATATCCTGTCGCAGGAGGAAAAACAATTACGCCAAAAGGAGAGTCGATCTAAAATGCAGACTACCGTATCAAACACCAAAGTAAAATCTTCTCTCAGTGTTGATTCTTTAGCCGGAAAGGGACAGGAGACAGGTTTAACCGAGAACGCTCAACATGTTCTGGGAAAGAGATATTTAATGAAGGATAAGACGGGGAAAGTAATTGAGACGCCTGCCCAGCTGTTTCATCGGGTAGCCGGGACCATAGCGTCCGCCGACCTCAATTACAATCCCTCTGCGGATATACAATCCCTGGAGGAAGAGTTTTACCGGGTTATGGCTGACCTGGAGTTTTTGCCCAATTCGCCTACCCTGATGAATGCCGGGCGTGAACTGGGCCAGCTTTCCGCCTGTTTCGTCTTACCTGTGGAAGATTCCATGGAGTCTATTTTTGATGCTGTGAAGTATACGGCGCTGATTCATAAAAGCGGCGGTGGTACCGGTTTTTCCTTTTCCCGGCTGCGTCCGGAAAAGGATAGAGTCGGCTCTACCGGCGGCATCGCCAGCGGGCCGGTTTCTTTCATACGCGCTTTTGACACGGCGACGGATGTCATCAAACAGGGGGGGATGAGGCGCGGGGCCAATATGGGCATACTCAGCATAGACCATCCGGACATTCTGAAGTTTATTTCTGCCAAGGATGACATGGTCTCCCTGACCAACTTCAACCTTTCAGTCGCCGTTACCGAAAAATTCATGGAAGCGGTCAAGGCCGGTACCGATTATGAATTGATAAATCCCCATAACCAGGAAGTATTCGGTAAGCTTAATGCCAGAGAAGTCTTTGATAAGATAGTTGACGGGGCCTGGCGGACGGGGGACCCGGGTATAGTTTTTATCGACCGTATTAATCAGGATAATCCGACGCCGCACCTGGGGAAAATCGAGAGCACCAATCCCTGCGGCGAGCAGCCGCTGCTGCCCTATGAGTCCTGTAATCTGGGCTCTATCAACCTTGCCCGGATGTTGAAAACTACCGGAGATAAATGTGAGATTGACTGGCCGAAGCTGGCGAAAATTATCCAGACGGCGGTTCATTTCCTGGATAATGTTATCGATGTCAACAAATTCCCGCTTCCTCAAATCGAAGAACGAACACGTGAAACACGGAAGATAGGGCTGGGGGTGATGGGTTTTGCGGATATGCTGCTGCAGCTGGGCGTCCCCTATAACAGCGAGGAAGGCCTGGAAACAGGGGTAGAGATAATGCGATTTATCAGCGCTGAAGCTCTGAAAGCCTCGCAAATACTGGCAACTGAACGGGGAGCTTTCCCGGCTTACGAGGGCAGTATTTTTGATGTTCCGGATAGTCCCAAAGTGAGGAATGCGGCCTGTACTACTATTGCGCCCACCGGAACGTTGAGTATCATAGCCGGATGCTCCAGCGGCGTCGAGCCGCTGTTTGCGCTGAGTTTTACCAAGAATATTCTGGACGGCTCTCAACTGATAGAGGTAAATCCTTATTTTGAAGAGACAGCCAGAAAATACGGTTTTTATTCACCTGAATTAATGCAGAAGCTGGCGGATGGCGCCCATATTGGCGACATGGAGGACATACCGGAGGAGGTTAAGCGAGTCTATGTGACTGCTCATGAAATAACCCCGGAATGGCATGTCAAAATGCAGGCTGCTTTTCAGAGATATACTGATAATGCCGTTTCCAAAACGGTGAATTTTCCCAAGGAAGCCACACGGGAAGATGTGTCTAATGTTTATTTGCTGGCCTATGAAGAGGGGCTGAAAGGTATTACGATTTACCGAGACGGCAGCCGGGAAGGCCAGGTTTTGACCACCGGCAAGGAAAAGAAGTCTGAAGCGGCCGCGACTGCGTCGGATTCAATTTCCCGTACTCCCAGAAAGAGAGCCAAGGTTACCCGGGGCTGTACCGAAAAAGTGACCACCGGCTGCGGCAGTATCTATGTTACCGTGAACTCTGACGAGCATGGTATTTGTGAAGTATTCACTACGCTGGGGAAAGCCGGAGGCTGCGCTTCAGCCCAGCTGGAAGCCACCAGCCGGCTCATTTCGCTGGCGCTGAGGGCCGGTGTGGATGCGGAGTCGCTGGTGAGACAGCTGCGCGGTATTCGCTGTCCTTCGATTGCCTGGGAAGAAGGAAAATCGGTGCTCTCCTGTGCGGACGCTATTGCCAGTGTGCTGGAAAAATTCACTGCCGCGGAAAAGAATAACGGTAACGGTCATAACAATCCCGGCAGGTCCAAAGTGCAGGACTACGGCCTGGTCAAGAATACGGCCGGCCAGTGCCCGGAGTGCGCTACGATTCTGGTGTATGCCGAAGGCTGCTTTGTTTGTCCCGGATGCGGTTATACCAAGTGCTAAAAATAATTGATGCGAAAAATCTGGCGAAGGTATATAATAGATTATGCGCAGTTGTCAGTTAACTTTTACTGGTTATCAGATATTCAAGCGGTAGCGCTTATTGCTACCGCTTCTTTGTTTTCCTTAACCTGGCAATGGGTCGAAAAGGTTACCCCATATTTGGGAAAGGAAGGTGTAAATTATGAATAAATTGAATAAGTATGTTTTTATTACACCCGAAAGTCTGACCTACACACCCACCTGTGATAGCCCCGTACCTGACTTTCAGGATATGCAAATAATCGGATTTGGGAATCGTCATACGGTGCAGGATGCCATCCGTGACCTGCTGGAGCTGAATGAAAATCTGGTTGAGAACAGACTGGAGAAGGTTTTTTCCCTTGAGCTGCGGAACGAACACAAGAAATACTTCTGGGAAAAGGAGCAGCCGAAAGGGATTCTCCAGGCTTCCTAAGGGTAAATTATTATCGTCGACAAGAAGATAATATTAAATCTGGATTTGAGTTTAATCATCAATTACAAAAACCCATCTCAAAGAACAAGGGTTTTAACTGAGAGTTGGGTGCGTGATGAAATATTTTGTCCATCGTGTGGTAAAGGTTTAAATCAATGCAAGAATAATAGGCCCGTGTCTGATTTTTACTGCCCCACTTGTCAAGAAGAATACGAACTAAAAAGCAAGAAAAATAGTATAGGCTCCAAAATTGTGGATGGGGCTTACAGCTCTATGATAGAGCGATTGTTGAGCAACAATAATCCTAATCTTTTCTTGCTTAACTACAGGGTGCCAGATTATGAAGTTCTCAATTTTTTTATTATCCCCAAGCATTTTTTTATTCCTCAAATCATTATGCGCCGAAGCCCGCTTTCTCCAGGTGCACGTAGAGCCGGCTGGGTTGGATGCAATATTGTTTTAGAAAACGTTCCTCAATCAGGGAAGATATTCTATATTCGAAATCGAGTAGTAGAGCCTAAAAAAGCTGTTATGCAAAACTGGCAAAAGACTCTGTTCCTGAAACGAGAGACGAATGTTGGCCGAAGGGGCTGGATTCTGGATATTATGCAATGTGTCGATAGAATAGGTAAAAAAGAATTTACATTAAACGAAATATATAGATACGAGCAAGAATTATCTTATAAACACCCCGATAACAGGCATATTAAAGATAAAATCAGACAACAATTACAGATTCTCAGAGATAACGGTTATTTACAATTTGTAAGCAGGGGGAAATACAAGATAATCTGAGTGCAAATATTCTCAATTTTCCATTACTGGATAATGTAATTACTCTATCTTAGTTTGAGAGGTACTTTAAGCTTATCTAGGTCATTTATCCCCATTTCTTCATAGCAATTCGGACATACAATTACCGTGTGGTCAATTACGTCTATCATCCATTTATTATTGTGCCAAACTAAGTCTATTCTGGAATCACTGAAAAGCTTGTCTATTTCCTGTTTGCAAATGGGACATATAGGCATTCATTTCTCCTTAACCATATTTTTGATCTCAATATTAACATATCTGATAAAATGGTCAAGACCTGCCTTCCCCCTCCCCTCTCATATCTGCTAAACTGTTCTATAGTGACAGGCGAAAGGGGTCAGGCATGTCTAAATCAACAAATTCCGAGGTAAGCTCCCGGTACGAACTGACGCAAGTAGCCCTGGGTGAGGCGGAAGCAGGCCTGGCGATAGTTAACGGAAGCGTGGTTAATGTTTATACCGGTGAGGTGCTTTCAGGGGATACCATTCTCATCAAAGGCGACAAGATTGCCTATATCGGCAAATATGCTAAAAGGGGCATCGGCCCGGCCACGAAAATCATTGACGCAACCGGCAAGGTGCTGGTGCCCGGGTTTATTGACGGGCACACCCACATGGACTATATCTATTCCACCCGTGAGGCCGTCCGCTATGCCTTGAGAAGCGGTACCACGGCAATTATCACCGAGGCGGCCGAGATAGCTTTTCGGTTAGGTTACCGGGGTATAATCGAATATCTGAAATCGACGCAAAAACAACCGGTGAAGTTCTGGTTTACTCTGCCGCCGATGGGTACCATCAGCCCGGTCGCCAGAGAGCATCTGTTAACGTTAAGCGAAGTGCGCCGCCTGCTCCGGAGAAAGGATTGTGTGGGCACAGGAGAGACCTACTGGGGGCTGGCAAACGCAGGCGACGAGCAGCAGCTAGAGATAATCCGGGAGACTCTGAAAGCCGGTAAAAAGTTAGAAGGACACTCTGCCGGGGCGACCGCCAACAAATTACAGGCCTATATCGACCTCGGTATTACTTCCGACCACGAACCGATTACCGCCGAGGAAACCCTGGAAAGAATGAGGTTGGGCTTGTCCGTGCTGGTGAGAGAAGGAGAAGTGAGGCAGGAACTGGAAGCTGTCAGCCGGATAAGGGACATGAAACTGGACTTCCGGAGGCTGGCAATGGCTACGGACGGAGTAGGGCCGCTCCAGATTACCAGTCAGGGTTTCATGGACCATATTGTTCGGAGGGCTGTCAAGCTGGGGTTTTCGCCGGTGCAGGCTATCCAGATGGCGACCCTGAACGTGGCTGAACATTTCAACCTGGATGATTTTATCGGAGGCATTGCTCCGGGAAGATTTGCCGATATCGTCATGATACCGGAGCTGACTGTTATCGAGCCGGAACTGGTCATCAGCAACGGTCAGATAGCGATGCAAAACGGTGATTTACCGGTCAGGCCGCGCCGCCACACCTATTCCCGGTTTATGCAGCAATGCGTCCATATGGATAAAGAGTTTACGGCCGGGGATTTTGATGTATTGATAGACACGGGTGCTCCGGAAGTTAAATTGAGGGTTATAGACCAGGCGACCCATATATTAACCAAAGAAGCTGTTCTGGAACTCCCGGTATCCGGGGGGCGAGTATTGATGGATAAGGACAGGGATATAATTAAAGTGGCGGCAGTTGAGTACGTTCATGCCCCGGGGAAGACTTTTACCGGCTTTATCCGCGGCCTTGGCCTCAGGAAAGGGGCCATAGCGACCAGCACTGCCTGGGATGCAGGCAATTTGATGGTAGCGGGGGCTGACGAGGCGGATATGGCGCTGGCGATAAACCGGATTAAAGAGTTGAACGGCGGGGTAGTGGTCTGCCTGGGAGGGGATATTATTGCCGAACTATCTCTCCCTATCGGCAGCTTGATTTCCGATGAGCCGATGGAGGTTTTAGCCGGGAAGCTGTCCCGGGTCCAGCAGCGGGCATTTGATCTGGGCTGTAAATCGCCGGATATCCGCACCACCCTTTCCGTACTGGCGACTCCGGCAATACCGTATCTGAGAATATGCGAGTCCGGACTTTTCAATGTTAGATTGAACAGGATGGTGAGATTGGTGGATGACTCCGATTAAGCATTCGATTACCTGGGAAGAGAGGCAGAAAGCCCGCCGGCGTCTGGAAAAGGAAAACGGTACTATCATCAAGGACTGGGGAGGCAAGCTGCCTTTTGCCTTCGTTTACCCTAATTCCTATTACATCGGAATGTCCAATCTGGGACTGCAGGCCATTTACGGACTGTTAAATGAGCGTGATGATACTCTTTGTGAGAGGGTATTCTGGGACCAGGAGAACAGTGAAAAGGGGGCGCTGCCTCTATCCGTGGAATCACAAAGGCCCCCGAACGACTTCGCCGTTCTGGCCTTTTCCCTGAACTATGAGATTGACTACCTGAATATTGCGCCTTTTTTTAAAGCCAGCGGCTTACCTCTGCATTCAGTGGAAAGAGACGAATCCCAGCCGCTAATTATCGCCGGCGGACCCTGTATTATGGCTAACCCTATGCCCGTAGCACCCTTTTTCGATTGTCTCTGCATCGGAGAAGCGGAGGCAATTTTGCCTTCGCTGTTTCCACTGGTGTCTGAAGGAATATCCGGCAACCGGGAGGATTTACTAAAAGCTCTGGCGAAAGTACCGGGAATTTATGTGCCTCGTTACAATACCGGTACCCCGGTGGTCCGGCAGTGGGTGAAGAACCTGGATGATTATCCGGTACATTCCATAGTCCTTACCCAAAACACCGAACTGAAAGATTTGTACCTGATAGAGGTGGAGCGCGGCTGCGCTCACGGCTGCCGCTTCTGTCTGGTCAGTAATACATTCAGTCCCATGCGGGTCCATTCCCTGGACTCGCTGATAGCTCAGGGTGAACTGGGTTTGAAATACCGCAGGCGCCTCGGCCTGGTGGGGCCGGCAGTTACCGATCATCCGTACACGGAAGAACTGTTCCA
>CAZIQW010000036.1:7389-11947 GCA_964541585.1 uncultured Dehalococcoidales bacterium
CGGATTGCTACAAATGGGAGCTCAGATTTCCATCAGTTCTTTAAGGATAACCTCGTTAACCCCCCGGATGATAGGGCAGATGGTCAAAGGCGGTTTGCGCTCCATAGCCGTGGCTCCGGAAGCTGGTTCGGAATGTATGCGGCAGGTGATTAAAAAAGGCATCACCGAAACCCAGGTGCTGGAAACTATTAACCATGCGGCTGAACAGGGTATGCAGCAAATCAAGCTCTATTTTATGGCAGGCTTACCGCAGGAGACGGATGAGGATATCCAGGCCGTTGTGGAGCTGGTACTGGCCGGTAAAGCAGCAGTTGACCGGAAGAGGGGCAAGACACGGCTCAGTCTGAATATTTCGCCCTTTGTGCCCAAAGCCGGGACACCCTTCCAGTGGCTGCCGATGGCCAGCCTTGAAACTTTACATAAACGAATCGGGATTCTAAAAAACCAGCTGAGTAATAAGGGAATTCAAATCAAGAATGAAAGCCCGCAGTGGAGCGAAGTCCAGGCAGTCCTTTCGCGCGGGAACGACAGCCTGGCCGCAGCATTAGCGGATATTGAGAGGATGTCGCTGCCCGCCTGGCGGCAGGCGGCAGAAGAGCATCAGATAAATATTGATTATTTTGCCCACCAAAAATGGAGTCCCGGCCAAAAGCTGCCCTGGGATATTGTCCATTCTGTCCCGGAGTCCCGACATCTGGAAGCCGAATTAAAAAAGGCGCTGGGGGAATAGATAAGCGAAGCTATTCGCAAGGACCGTCCCTGCAAATAGCTTCAGACCCGCATTTTGGAGGCTCTTGTTTATTCCGGAAATATTTGATATTCTGAATTACCGGTGGTTATTGCCGGATGTGCTATAATTATCTTAGTTTGAGCGTGGGAGGAAGCTAAATCGGACGTATAGTTTCAGGCAAGACAGGGAGCGAAGACACGGCGCTGGATACCAGTTTAAGGCCGCGCTCCCTGAATGATTTTATCGGACAGACCGGTATCAAGGAGAATCTTAATATCGCTATTGCGGCAGCCAGGGGCAGGGATGAAGCACTGGACCACATTCTCCTTTACGGCCCTCCGGGTCTGGGTAAAACTACCCTGGCATATATTATTGCCGCGGAGATGGGAGTCAGCATTAAGATTACATCAGGGCCGGCTATCGAACGCACCGGTGACCTGGCAGCCATCCTGACCAACCTGCGTGCTCAGGATATACTCTTTGTGGATGAAATTCACCGTTTGTCCCGGGTAGTGGAAGAAGTACTTTATCCGGCAATGGAAGATTTTGCTCTGGACATCATTATCGGCAAGGGGCCGGGAGCCAAGAGTCTGCGCTTGAAATTGCCTCCGTTCACGTTAATCGGGGCTACAACCCGTTATGCAATGCTCAGTGCGCCCCTGCGCGACCGGTTCGGTGTTGTACAGCGCCTGGATTTTTATGATGAACAGTCAGTTGAAAGAATTCTACAACGTTCCGCCACTATCCTTCAGGTTGAAGCTGAAACGGAAGGCTTGAGAGAGATAGCCTGCCGGTCCCGGGGCACTCCCCGGGTAGCGAACCGTTTGCTTAAACGGGTCCGCGATTACGCTCAGGTTATGGCAAACGGCGTTATTACCAGAGAAGTGGCCGATTTGGCGCTAACCAAGCTGGGAGTGGATAATATCGGTCTGGACGAAATTGACCACATGATATTACGCACGATTATTGACAAGTTTAAAGGTGGGCCGGTGGGTCTTGAAACCATAGCTGCATCCATCAGCGAAGAAGCGGATACGATAATGGACGTCTACGAGCCCTATCTTTTACAGCTGGGCTTTCTGGACCGGACCCCGCGAGGACGGGTAGCGACCGAACGGGCTTACCAGCACCTCAATATACCTTATAAGACACAGAATCAATCTCAAAAAACCTTATGGGACAAGGGGGAATAGGTTGACCTGCCGGATTCGGGTAATGACCAGAAAAGATATTCCCCAGGTTACATCCATTGACCGCGAAGCCTTTCCCACGATGTGGCCGCCGGTTAATTTTAGCCATGAACTGAATAACCGGATGGCCCATTATGTTGTAGCCTGTGACGGAAGCAGGGTGGTCGAAAATCCGCCCCCCGCTATCAGACTGGTACCGGTACGCTCTTTCCTGGGATTCAAATGGCCATTCGGCGCCAGAACAGCGTCAGAAAACGAGACCGGGCCCGAAACGTCTGAGTACATAACCGGGTTTGTCGGTCTCTGGACGATGGTAGATGAAGCCCATATCATCAACATAGCGGTACGTGAATCTCTCCGCGGCAAGGGTATCGGTGAATTATTGTTGATTTCCAGTATTGATGTGGCGAGCAAGCTAAGAGCCAGCGTGGTAACCCTGGAAGTACGGGCTTCGAACACGGTGGCCCAGAACCTTTATCTCAAATATGGTTTTATCAAGACAGGGGTACGGAAGGGGTACTATACCGACAATAAAGAAGACGCTTTCATTATGACCACAGACTTAATCACCACTGATTCATTTAAAAATCAATTCCGGAAATTGAAACAGGCCCACCTTCAGGAGATGGGAAGCATAGAATATCAAATCATTTAGAACCCGGAGAGTCCGCATTCAAGTGGACGACCGGGTCCAAACTCCCGCACCGGGATGAAATCCGCCTCGGACCTGTTATGCGGAATTTGCCGGCAAGCAAGGCAGGAGCAGTTGTCTTAATGACTATTCCTCGGAAGCCAGTTTCCCGCCCTGTGCCCAGCAGTTTTTCGGGTTATCTTTCATGATAATATGCACTGCATCCGCTGGAACACCGATTTTTACAAAAGCCTCCGTCAGGTCCCGGGCCAGCTGTTTCTTTTGCTCCGGTGTGCGGCCTTCCCACATTTCTACAATTAAGACCGGCATGAAATACCTCCTGATTACCTTTTTCTCACCAGTATACAGATGTTCCGGGAGAAATACTTTAAGGGAAAATGATAGCTGTTTTCCGGGAAGGACTTCAATATTTGAAACCCGGCTTTTTTCAGCAGCCCTTCAAATTCTCTGTAAGTGAAGAGATAGTAATAACGGTTGATTTTCTGACCTTTTGCCCGCCAGGGTACCGCCACCTCTTTCCCTTTGAACCAGAAGCGCTTCTGGCAGCGGTTCCAGACGGTGATGAAAGCCTCGCCTCCCGGCTTGAGGACTCGCTTTAATTCTTTTAAAGCCGTAACCTGGTCTTCCCGGCCTTTGAGATGATGGTAAGTGGCTACGGCGATAGCCCAGTCGAAGGTCTCACCGGCAAAGGGAAGGCGCCGGGCGTCCGCCACCTGAAGGTTTACCGGAAATCCGAACTTCCGGGAATAACGGCAGGCCAGTTTAATCATTTCACCGGAAAAGTCGATTCCATAAAGTTGAAAGCCGTCTTTAAAGGGCAAAAAGTCGGGACCGTGACCGCTTCCTATATTCAGCAGCCGGCCCTCTTGCCAGCGTTTAGCCAGCATTTCCAGTTCCGGGCGAAAAATGGAATAGTGACGGAAGTTATACCAGCCGGGCGCCATCTGGTCGAATACATTTCTATCCGGTGATATCTTGGTAAACATTCTATCTCAAACTCTTACGTCTAAATAAAGTAACTCAAATCTCAAAAGTCAAAGGTCAAAACCACAACTCAAAGCTAAAATCTGATTTATCACTGATGAATCCCCCTTTCCCTTTCCCAAATCGTTCCCTTTCTTCCCCTGGATTTGATTTTTGAGATTTATTAGAATTGTCCTCAATTTCTGGATTCTGTTAAACTATTAAGGGAAGTATAAATGAAAAAGACAACCAGAACAATATCCGGTATTACTCCGGTAGCCGTGATGACCCGGCCGATGGGCTGTCCGGGACGTTGTGTGTATTGCCCCACCTTTTCCGCCGTTCCGCAAAGCTATACTCCGGAATCGCCGGCAGTGCTGCGCGGCAGAGAATGCGATTATGATGCCAGGCGGCAGGTGGAGGTGAGATTAAGGACTCTCACGGACATGGGGCATCCGACTGATAAAATCGAGCTGATAATCATGGGTGGTACTTTTCCGGCAGCACCTGAGGAGTACCAGTATAAGTTCATCCAGGATTGCTTCGATGCCATGAACGGTTCGAATTCATCCAGTCTGCAGGAGGCCAAACAGATAAATGAAACTTCTGCCCATCGCTGTACCGGGCTCTGTATCGAAACCCGGCCGGATTTTTGCGGCCCTGAAGAGATAAAGCGTATGGTGGATTTTGGAACTACCCGTGTAGAACTGGGGGTCCAGATGCTTAGCGATAAGGTTTACGAGGTGGTAAGGAGGGGCCATACAGTGGATGATGTGGTTAAAGCCACCGCTTTACTCCGGGAGAATGCGATCAAGGTGCATTACCACTGGATGCCGGGACTGCCCGGCTCAAGCCTGGAGGAAGACCTGCGCCTTTCCGCCGTGTTGTTTGAGGACCCGCGTTTCCGTCCTGACGGCCTGAAAATCTATCCGACGATGGTAGTGGAAGGCACCGAGATGGAGAGGTGGTACCGGGAAAGATCGGAAGAGCGTCGTGTAGGGAAAGAGTGTAGGATAGGGTGTA
>CAZIQW010000037.1:0-11824 GCA_964541585.1 uncultured Dehalococcoidales bacterium
GCCCGGCCTTCCGCTTACCTCGACCGCATTCATTTTAATTACGTTTTTTTTTCTCATCAATGTAATGGGAATGAAAGCTACCGCCTATGTCCAGTTTGTTGCAGTAGCTCTGCTGATAATGGCGCTTGTCATCTTTATCGGGTTTGGCATTCCGGCGATAGAAGTATCAAATCTGACGCCTATGTTTACCGGGGGCACGATAGGTTTCATTGGAGCCGCAGCGCTTTTGTATACCTTGCTGGCCGGAGGACTGTTCGGCATAGAAATGGGAGCGGAGATAAAAAATGCCCGCTCCACAATTCCGCGGGCGCTGATTATCAGTATTGTTGCAGTTCTGCTTATCACCCTGCTAATCGAGGTAATTGCTGCGGGCGTAATTGACTGGAAGCTGCTGGCAGAGGCAGGCACCCTGGGTGCGGCAGCGGAAGCATTCCTGCCTAATCGTCTGGTTGCTGTCTTCGTCATCGGAGGCGGTATCCTGGCATCTGTAACCACCATCAATCTCATCCTTACCGCTTCCGGCAGATACGTTATGGCTGCCAGCGAGGATGGATATTTCCCCAGCTTCTTCAGCAATGTCAGCCAAAAATTCGGGACACCGCACTATGGATTAATCATGGCCTATGTACTTACGATTGTTTCTTTACTGGTCAATCCTTCCATTCAGACGTTAGCCGCAATGCTCAATTTTGGCCTGCTCTTTATGATAACTCTGGCGCTATTGGCCGCATTCAGGCTGCCCAAAACACATCCCCGGATATACGAATCCGCCAAATTCAAGATTGGCCGCAAAGTCCTGGCCATTACTTCTTTGACAGCGGTGGCTATTAATATTGTTTTTATGATTATTCTGGCCGTGGCTGTGCCGGACGCTTTTATCACTTTCGCCTGTTTTGTGGTTTTTGGTATTGCCCTATACTTCGTTAGAAAGAGAGTGGCTCTGGCCAAGCTCGCACAATAAACCTCATTCGCAGACAAATCCAGGAGCGCTACCGTACATACACAGAACTAAAATTTTTGAGTTTAGCTTCAAATTAACAGGAAAATGAAAAACATCAGACGTAAATTTATAGTAAATAACTAAACTAAACAACCTGCAGCAGCATGGTTACACCTGTCAGGTCACCTTCCAGTTCGTCACATTCGGCTTGTTGGCTCTGAATATATGATTCAAACATCTCTATCTTATCCGGATGCATTACCTTCAACTCATTCGCTCTCTTGATTATATGTTCCTGGTTGAACCTGTTGATTGCGCTCATTTCTTCATTGTCGATAGCCTTTTCAGCAACAAGCTTTACTCCTGCTTTCTCAAATATTTTTAAACATAATTCTCGTGTCGGATATTTTTCATCAAATCTGCTATTGCTATACGCATCATCTATTAATATATGACCCGCTGGTTTAATGGTTTCTTTTAACTTCATAATAGTCTCCAGGCGATTGCCAAGCACATCACCCAGTGCACCGAGAATTACGATTTCATAATCTTTCTCGAACTTAATTGCCTGATTGATGTCCCCGCAGATAAAATCACATAAGCTATCAACTCTGTGTTCTGCTGCTCTTTTCTGTGCGTCAGCTATAAACTCCGGCATAAGGTCTATGCCTTTAATCTTGCAGCCAAACTCTTTTGCCAGTTGAATACTAACTGCTCCTTTACCACACCCAAGATCAAGAACGCGTAATTTGTCTGACACCGTGCAGTGCTTGTGTATGAGTTCAATAATATCTTTTGGTTCTGAGCCGAGTTTCCATAAATCCTGCAATAGATACGGTAAGAATGGAATCAGTTCAATGTTTTCGGCCGTAAGCGATTTAGCTAGTTTCTCTCTGCTCTCAGGTGTAATATCCATATTGCTGCCTCCACCTCCAGTTTATACGGATATTTTATCGTAGAAAACGATTATCTCCAAAATCATGAGAAAATAATAATCGGCAAAATCGAATAATATCCCGTAGACAGTACTAATGCGTTCAGCTAATATAAGGACGATACTTTATCAAATGTAAGGACAGTTTACTATGAAGGAACGACAATTAGGGTATTGTGGTCTGGACTGTGCTGTCTGCCCTGTATTTATTGCTGCCAGGAATAACGATACACCGTTAAAAATCAAGACGGCCGAAGAATGGTCAAAGCTATACGCCGAGTACCTCGGTGGAAACAGCTTAGCAGTAGAAGCCATGAATTGTAGCGGTTGCCAATCGAAAAAAGACACCTTTATTGGATGCAAGAATTGCCTTATCAGACAATGCTGTCGAGAAAAGGGGCTTACTTCTTGTGCTTTTTGTGCAGGATGCCAAACCTGTGAAATTCTTAATGGATTTTTTACCTTCGATGAATCTCATCAACAGGCTAAAGATAACCTGGATAGCCTGCGAGGGAATGGTTGAATCATGTAATCAGGAATCTGGAAAGATAAGCCCTTGAAGGACTCGAGAGAATTGAACAGACTATTATGGTTCTTTCTGTTGAACAATACCACTATTTCGAGCTGAAATGGTGGGTGGTAATGGGCTCGAACCGCACAACCGGAAATAAGGATGACCTTCCAGGGGCATATTATGCTGTGAGAGCAGATGAGTTTAATTGGTCAGGACAATACCCGGAATACCTGAGAGCCGCCGGGAAAGGAATTACAGCTTATAAATTCCCGCCCAATTTTTGGGACAGCAGCTCCCGGATTATTTTCGGATTGGCTTTGCCGCCGGAAGCCTGCATCACCCGGCCGATTAAAAAGCCCATGGCTTTGCCCTGACCGTTCTTGAAATCGGAGACAGCCGCCGGTTGTTCGCTCAAGACCCTATCGATAAGCGAATCCAGGGCGCCGGTATCGGAAACCTGCCGGAATCCGCGAGCGCTGACAATCGCCTCCGGTGTTTCTTCACTTTCAAATAACTGCACCAGCACTTCGCGCGCCGCCCCGGGGTTGATTTCATCCTGTGCCAGCATTTTCAGCAGCACGGCAAGGCGAACGGGCGTTACCGGTGTACTGTTCAATTCCTGCCGCCGTTCTTTCACAGCCGGGATGAGCTGCGTAGTCAGCCAGTTGAGGGCCATGCGAGGCGCTACTCCCTGTCCCACCAGCGCTTCAAAATAGCCGGCGACCTCCGCATCGGAACTCAAGAATACAGCCTCCTCCCCTGCCAGGCCGTACTGTTTTACAAGCCGCTCAGCCCTGGCAGCAGGCATCTCCGGCAGCCTGGAACGCATCTTTTCTATCCACCCGGGCGATAATTCAATAACCGGGACCGCAGGGTCGGGCACACAGGGGCCTTCAAACTTGGCACGCATCGGAAGCGTAGCTCTCTTATCAGGGTCCCAGAGCCGGGTATGCAGAACCACCTCTTCCCCCGATTGCAAAGCGGCGCTCTGGCGGCTGATTTCAAACGCAACGGCATCGCCCACGTGACGGACAGAGTTCATATTCTTCACTTCCACCTTGGTGTACATCTGTGCAGACCCCTTCGGGCGTACCGAAATATTGGCATCCACACGCATGGTGCCGTTTTCCATACTGCATTCGGAAACTCCCGCAGAGCGCACCTGCGTACGCAGCGTCTTGAGAAATTCCATCGCCTCATAGGGCGTGCGGAAATCCGGTTCAGTAACAATTTCCACCAGCGGCGCTCCGGCCCGGTTGAAGTCCACCAGGCTTACAGGCAGGCGTCCTTCCATTTCGTGTACCAGTTTGGCGACGTCTTCCTCCATGTGGATATGATGAATACGCAGCCTCCTGGGTTCACCATTTTCACCCGCGATAGTGATGCCCCCGCCGCGCGACAGGGGGAGGTGGGCCTGGGACAACTGGTAGCCTTTAGGTAAATCCGGATAGTAATAGACCTTCTGGTCGAAAGCGCTTCTGGGTTGAAGCTCCGCATCCAGGGCCAGACACAGAAGTGCGGCCTTCTCCAGGGCATCCCGGCTCAGCCGGGGAACAGCGCCCGGAAACCAGAGGCAGGTGGGACAGGTGTTAATATTGGGCTCATCCCCGGGACGGTTAGGACAGTCACAAAACATTTTGGTGACGCATTTAAGCTCAACGTGAATTTCTAATCCAATGACCCCTTCAAATTCCATAGCTAATTGCCTCCCCGGCGCAGATTCAGAAGGTGTTCTCCCAGTGCCAGCAGCCGGGAGTCACCGAGTCTCGGCCCCGCTAACTGAAAGCCTGTCTGCCCTGCATTTGAAGCCGGCAGGTACAGCACGGGCTGACCGGTTACGTTAGCAAAAATCGTTGAGGCGAATTGAGCATAAGTACCGACGAGCGATGCAGGGTCGCCGGGCGGAACATCGTTTACCAGGGGAAAAACCAGGAAATCCGCCTCCGAGGTAAGCCGCTGCATATCCGCGAGAAGACGCGCCCGAATACGGCAGGCGTCCTCGTAGGCGCTGTAACGCTCAAACTGGAAAAATGCGCCCTGGAACAGATAATTTTTTAACAGGGAACCGAAGGCCGCCCCGCGTGAGAGCAGGTACATGTCGTTCCAGTTTTTGGCGCCCTTTACACGCTCACCGTAACGCACCGAATCATAGCGTCCGGCGCAGGACGACGCCTCCACGGAACCCACTATTTTATGGACCAGCTCAAAAAGAGAAAAATCGGGCAGGGACATTTCCCGCAGCGGAAACCCCGCCTGTTTCAGGTCATCGACGAAGTCGCGGAACATCTTTTCCTGTCCGGCGGTCAAGCCGGCCTGCGCCTCCGAAACAATGCCGATGGTTATTTCCGGCGGATTGATTTTTTCCGGTGAGGAAAAGTCCGGCATCTTTTCCTCGGGGAGCGAGAAATCCAGTCCGTCTTGACCGGCAACAGTCTTCAGAACATCCCGGATATTTTTCAGGTTCCGGGAAAGTACCCCGCAGCATTCCATTGAAGGAATCAGGCCGACCAGTCCGAAGCGAGATATCAACCCGTAACCGGGTTTGAAGCCGCAGACTCCCGCATGCGAAGCGGCCAGCCGGCTCTCTCCCATTAAATCCATTATCAGTTCAACGTCGGCAGACCCCTGCTGCAGTGCCGCCCCCGCGCGGCTGTTTTGCAACCCGAAGCCGAATTCGCTCATGCGGGTTGAACCGCACAGACAGGCACCGGCTTCCCGCAGCCGTTTCACTATAGTTGCATCTTCCAGGGCTGTAAAATTAACCAGCGCGCGGGAACCGGCATCTGTCGGCCAGCCCGCCGCCGAAATATTCGGTTGAATCGCGATTTTTAACCCCTGCAGCTCACCGCTCCCGGGAGCGGCTGTTTCGGGATTATGATAGAAAAATGCTGAATCCATAAAGGTCTCCCCTTATTCCAGAATGCTGGCGACTTTATAGTAATTGCCCTTCACTGAAGGCGCACTCTTAAGCAGCTGGCCGGTTTCCGCCATCTGAGAGCGTTTTTCTTCAGTCCCCGGACGCGTCCGGTTAGTGACAGGGACAACGGCATAGGCCGGCTCCTCCCGGCCCGCTTTTTGGCCGGCCAGCGAAGCCAGTTCTTCCGCCTGCGTCAGGACTCCTTCTATCATGGCCCGCTCTTCGGTTGTAATACCGATGCGCGATACCCAGGATAAACGGTCCACCCGGCTTTCTTTTCCCTCCGTTCCGGGCAAAGCATCCGGGCCACCCAGGTTTAAGAGGCCCAGCTCGGCCAGCTGTTCACGTTTCACACTGGAAGGAGCGCCAGTCAGCGGACAGATGGCACTGCGGTTTTTAGGGAACGCTATCACCTCGCGGATAGACGGAGTTTTCAGAATCATAGACACGGTGCGGTCCATACCCAGCGCCAGGCCGCCGTGGGGCGGTGCGCCGAAATCGAAAGCCCTCAGGAAAAAACCGAATTTTCCCCTGGTTTCCTCTTCATTCAGCCCCAGCGCCGCAAAAATCTTGCGCTGTACGTCACGGTTATTGATACGGATGCTGCCGCCGCCCAGTTCCTCGCCGTTCACGACCAGGTCATAGGCCCGTGAACGCAGGGCCAGCAGATCGTCAATATTCTGCGGATCGAAATCCGTGCGGTCCGGCGCGGTAAACGGATGGTGGCAGGAGGTGACGCCCCCCTCTTCTGTAGCCTCAAACAGCGGAAATTCCGTTATCCAGACCGGGCAGAACCGGTCGTCAGGTATCAGGCCCAGGCGGTCTGCCAGATGCAAACGCAGCTGTCCGAGCGACGTGGTCACCACGGAATACGAGGGGTCGGCAATCATAATCAGGACATCCCCATCGGCAACTTCAAACCTTTTATGCAGTTCCGCCAATTCCTGGCCGCTGAAAAATTGAACTATGTTGGATTCAAGTTTGCCGCATTCGGCTCGCATCCAGGTCATGCCCCTGGCGCCAAACGAGGGGACAATTTCTCTGGCATACTCATTCTGCAGCACATTCTTACTCAGCCTGTCGGACTGGCCCTTGATATTGATGCCCTTGATGCAGCCGCCGCGCTGCAGAATCTGGCGGAAGATGGAATAGCCGGTTTGCGAAAATATATCCGTTACATCCACGAAACGCAGGCCGAAGCGCAAGTCAGGGCGGTCGCAGCCCGTGGTATCCATCGCTTCCGCATACGTCATGCGGGGAAAAGGACGGGAAAGCTGAATACCGCCAACGGCGAACATCCTGACGGTAAGCTCTTCAACCAGTTCATAGATAAATTCTTCATCAATAAAAGATGCTTCCAGGTCAAGCTGGGTAAATTCCGGCTGCCGGTTGGGGCGCAAATCTTCATCGCGGAAGCAGCGCGCCAGCTGAAAATAACGCTCTACACCGCCAATCATGAGCAATTGTTTAAAAAGCTGCGGCGACTGGGGCAAAGCGTAAAAACTCTGCGGATGGACGCGGCTGGGCACCAGGTAGTCGCGCGCGCCTTCGGGAGTGCTCATCGTCAAACAGGGAGTTTCAATTTCCAGGAAGCCCCGCGAATCCAGAAACTCGCGGATGCACTGGAAAATGCGATGCCTGGAAATCAGGTTGTCCCGCATCGAAGGACGGCGGATATCCAGGTAGCGGTACCGCAGCCGCAAATCTTCGTCAACGTTATCCGTCCCACCGGATGCTGTCCCTGCAACCATGGTCTTTTCGGAAATGGTGAAAGGCAGCGTATCTGATTCAGCCAATACCGTCAACCCGGTAACCATGACCTCAATAGTTCCGGTTTCGATGTGGGGATTCTCCGTACCCGCAAGCCTTTTTTTAACTTCACCCCTGACTGCGATGCAGTATTCGGAGCGCAGTAAAGCCGCCTTTTCAGAGACGCCATCCGCTGCTGTTTCAGGATTGAAAACAATCTGCACAATACCGCTGCGGTCCCGCAAGTGAATAAACAGCAGTCCGCCATGGTCACGAAAGGAGTCCACCCAGCCGGCTAAAAGCACCTGGCGACCGATAAACTCCGGTGTTAATTGACCGCAAAATACACGTTCGGAAAATCGCATAAAAAGTCCTCTCAATTCACACTGCAAAGGAACAGATTTGCTTTTACTAACTGGAATCCGTGCCGGGGAGGTTATAAATATTGTTCCTCTGTTTCTGACTCGACCTCAATATACCACATTTTTATTTCCCCTTGCCAGAAAGGGAAGGGGAAGATGTTAGTTATAAGCTTAAAGCTTCCCAGACCTTCCGAATTTTTCGACTGTTGATGCTCCAAGCGGAATGAGAAATATAATCCTTTTCCTCCAGGTTAAAACTGTTCACGCCGTTAAATTGACTTGTTTTGCCGGATGAGCCTACAATGTAGCCAGGTTCAGGCAGGCCGGTTTATTGAAAATACTGGGGAAACTGAGGATGGAAGAGACTCCGTTATCACCCTACGGTAAAATAGCTCAGGTTATCTATATTAAGGGCAGACCTTTGTTCCCGATTAGCTGGCTCCAGAAGCAGGACTACTGCGAATACCAGATTTACCTGGAGAATATTAAGGGGATTAAGGCCAAACCAACCAAAGCCATGTCAGCAGGCCGGGAGGAGCACCAGCAGCTGTACGACCGGTTCGCCGAGAAGGCGGTGCCTGCTACCGTAGAGCAGATGCTGGCCGAATCCAGGAAAGCCAGCATATACAGTCGGGAGTTCCGGGTGGTGGATATCGAGCACGGAATTCACGGCTTTATCGATGAAGTCTGGCTAACTCCAGACAGCTTTGTGGTGATTGATGACAAGCCCGGGACCCGGGTCTACCTGTCCAGCATCCGCCAGGTGCTCGGCTACTCCCTGGCATTTAAAACAGTAACGCCCCGGGACGACAGCCGTCAGGTGATAGCCGCATTAAGAGAGAGGGGTACCGAAAACATCTGCTGGCAGGCCCCTTTCAATCAGGCTGCCGAAGAAGAAATCACAGCAGCGGTCGACCACATCCATACCCTGATTTCCGGCCGGGTACCGTTTAAGCCTACCGATAACCCCAACAAATGCAAAGGGTGCAGGTTGAACGGAGTCTGCGAGCACAAACACCTGCCGCCAACCGAGTAAATGGAGCAGTTCCCAGTTTTCTTGACACACTGGATAAAATCCCGGAGTAACGTTAAAATATCTAACAACTATATTGTTTGTGGAGAGCCTGGATAATGGGAGATATTTCCAGATTATATAACAGGGCCCGATTCATCATTAAAATCGATGGCTTTCCGGGTTTGCTGAAACGGGGATTCGCCTATCTGCTGCCGCGCATTTACCAGTCTGAATCCGTATATTTATACAAACACCCCACCGATTTACATCTGGACGAAGCTGGTTGTAGACCCCGAAGGCAGGATGTCGAATTCAAAGTAATCCGTACCAACCAGGAGGCTGACTTACTTCCCCCGGATTATACGGACATCAGAGAAGTTATGTTCGATGCTGAAACCATGCTGGATAAAGGGGCGATTGCAATTTGCCTCTATATCGGCCGGAACCTGGCTCACATAAGCTGGCTGGCGGTCAACCAGGAAGCCAGGGATTGTGTTGACTCTCTTCCTTATGAAGTAAAATTCTCCGAAAAACAGGCCTGTACCGGTAAAACATACACCGACCCCAGATACCGCGGACAAAACCTGATGGTATATGGTAATTATCTGAAACTGCAATACTCGAGAGAAATCGGCATGCTATCCCTGCATCATGCCATCGGCGTGAAAAATATTGCTTCGCAAAAGGGATACAAAAAGTTTAATCCTGTAATTTATGCCCGGGGCCGGTACCTGAAACTCTTCAATATCAAAATCTGGAAAGAAAAGCCCCTCACCAACTAGCCGCTGAATTCTTTCTACCCTGGATTGGGGACTATATGCAACACATAACCGTACAGGTGATTGATAAAATATCAGAACTAGAGCAAATTAGAAGCGACTGGAATAACCTCATAAGAGACTGCGGCGAAAACAGTACCATCTATTTAACACCGGAATGGATTACAGCCAGATGGAAGCATTTCGGCAGCGACTCCCGGTTGAATGTTGTGGCTGTCAGAAGAGATGGGAACCTGATAGGCCTGTTTCCCCTGAAGAAAACACTCTATTCACAATGGTGGTTGAAATTTGAGGCGCTGGAAACTATCGGAGCAGTAAACTGCAATCATGTCGGGCTTTTTAAAAATGCGGATTGCACAGAAGTAATGAAAGTGTTTTTTGAATATATCCATGAGGAAATATCCAGTAAAAACACCATCACAAAATTTGAACTTGTACCTGAAGACTGTGCATTCCATCGCTTATTGCGTCCGGTACTGCAAAATTTCTCCGGCAGACTGGACACTGATGAAACCAGGATGTCGATTGCCCCCTACATATCCCTGAGTTCTGGCTGGCATGAGTATTTTCAGAGTTTAACACCCAGCAGACGCAGAAGGATTCGCAAAATACTCAGTCGCAGCAAAAAAGGGCCCGCAACTAATTACCGGCAGTTCAACCAGGAAAACCTGGATACCGGTTTAAGCAAGCTGTTCGAAATCCACCAGAAAAGATGGCAGGCTGTAAATATTAAAAGCCAATTCTCATATTCTCAGTTCCGGGAATTTTATCGGGACATAGCCTCAGCTTTTTTGAAGAACGGCTGGCTGCATTTCTCCTGTATCACCGTGAATGGCGAAATCGGCTCTGCTATTTTTGCCTTTATTTTTAACGGCAAATTCTATGCGGTCACCGCCGGGCGCGATCCGGAATATGCTGACTTAAATCTGGGACATCTGCATTGTTATTATCTTATCCAGGATGGTTTTTCCCGGAATTTGAAGGAATTTGATTTTTTACAAGGAGATGAACCCTACAAATTTTACTGGACCCGGCATTCCCGGAAATACAACCGGCTGTTACTGATTAAACATACGCCTTTCTCCTCCGCATATCTCCTGTTCCTGAAAGCTTTTTTCCGCACGGTGCAAATCAAAAGAAACAGGCACAGCCGGAGAGAGATAGTGGCTCTATTATGCAGCAAATTAAAAAACCATAGATTAAGAAAAGAGCTGTTCCGGAGTCGTTCAGACAAAAAAAGACAACCTGAGAAAAGCTGAAACTTTTCTCAGGGAACACAAGCGAGAAAATGACCGGGCTTATTTATGTCTAAATCAGAATCAGTCGCTCCGATATTATGAAAAGGGCAGTGTAACATATTATGTGTGAAATCCTGGAGGGGTTGAAAAATAGGGCGCTTTCCTTTACAAGGTTTTATTGAGGAAATAAAACAACAAGAAAGGAGCAGCGCCCATGAAACTCGAAGCTAGTGTAGCAGAATTAGTCCAGGCTTTCAAGGAAATTCAGGCAATTCAAAATCAACCGGAGAAAATTCTGGAGATGGTGAAAACCGAGGTACCTACAGTCATCGGAGATTATTTGAGCCAGGTCATGCAGGTTGAGCTGACTCGCTTCCTGGGAAGGCAGCCTTACGAGAGGGTGGAAGCAGAAGAAACGAACCACCGTAACGGCTCTTATTCCCGCAGCCTCACTCTGAAAAAGATCGGTGAAGTGGAAGTGAAAGTTCCCCGGGATCGCCAGGGCAAATATCAAACTCAGGTCATTCCTAAAAGTAAACAGTACGAGGATGAACTCCGGCAGGATATTGCCATGATGTTTCTGAGCGGGATCAGTACTCGCACCCTGGCCATGATGTCACACCGGCTTATCGGCCGCAAAATATCTTCCGGGGAAGTCAGCCGCTGCAGCCGGGAATTAATTCAGGCTATTGAGAACTGGCGGAATCGGAATTTATCTTTAATGAGGTTTAAATACCTCTTTTGCGACGGGGTTTATTTTGAGATGAGGATTACTCGGAGCATCGAGAAGGTTGCGGTGTTGGTGGTTATTGGCGTGACTGAAGATGGGCAAAAACAGGTCATCGGTCTTCAATCCGGGGATAAGGAATCCGCGTCCTGTTGGCGAGAACTCTTCAGGGATTTGAAGAGCCGGGGGCTGAATAGTCAAACGGTCACTCTGGGAATTATGGACGGCTTACCTGGCTTGGAGAAGGTCTTTCGGGAGGAATTTTCCCAGAGTAAGGTGCAGCGATGCCAGGTCCATGTAGCCCGGAATGTCCTGGCTAAAGTACCGCAGAAACTGAAGCAAAAGGTAGCGGACGACATGCGTTCCATCTTCTATGCTTCCAGCCGGGAAAAAGCCCTGGAGTTCTCCACCCAGTTCAGAGATCGCTGGCAGAAGGAAGTTCCCTCGGCGGTGAAATGCTTGCAAAACTCCCTGGACAGCTGTCTGACTTTCTTCGATTTTCCGAAAGAGGAATGGATTTCCCTGCGGACCACCAATGTCATTGAGCGACTCAATAAAGAATTCCGGCGGCGGACCAAACCGATGGAAATCATGGCCGGGGAACATGCCTGTTATACCCTGTTGGCCTTTATCAGTATTAAGATGGAGA
>CAZIQW010000038.1:0-11345 GCA_964541585.1 uncultured Dehalococcoidales bacterium
GCAATACCATACCCTTAAATGATTTAATAGAGATATACCTGTCGACCAAAACAAATGGTCTTACCGGGAAAACATACGAGGAGTGACTACCAATGTTGGATAACCCGAAACGCAAGCCCGATTGCCCCTGTACTGAGGAGTGCACGCGCCATGGATTATGCAAAGAATGCCGCGCATACCACAATGATGCAGGAGACCTTCCGTATTGTAAACGCCCGGGTCTGCCGGCAGGCGATTCCGCATCACATGAGCCGCATCATAAACACGGTCCCGGACATCACCACCATCACCAGGTATAACCGTATCCCTGAAACATTATTCTGGGTCTTGAGGTAATAATTATTATATAGTATTAATATAAATATGTGGATAAGATTTATATTAACCGCCCAGAGGGATTCGTCGATCAATTTGTCCCGGTGAAAGGCAGCCTGTTCCCTGAGTTGACATAGAACCGTTACATAAGGCATAATTAGCCTATAAAGTAGAATGGTTTTTAAGCTAAAGGAAATAAGGGAGAAATGGTAAAAATAAAACTACGAAGAGTTGGAGCTACAAAACAGCCAACCTACAGGTTAGTGATTGCTGACTCAAAGTCGTCCCGTGATGGTAAATTTATTAACATCATCGGGCATTATAACCCGCGCTCTCAGCCAGAAGAACTGGTTATAAACGAACAAAAAGCTTTAGATTGGCTCAAACAAGGTGCTCAACCAACAACCACCGCTGCTAGATTGCTCAACAAGGCAGGAATCTTAGATAAGTTCAACGCGAGCAAGGAGAAACCATGAGAGAGCTACTTGAATACATCGTCAAATCCATCGTGGATGAGCCCGATAAAGTAGTCATCACCGAAGAAACCGGTGAGCAGGGTATCACGTTCAAACTGCAAGTTGCGGATGAAGACAAGGGGAGAGTTATCGGAAAACAGGGACGCATTGTTGAAGCTATGCGTACTTTGCTGAGAGTTAAAGCCGCCAAACTGGGAACCAGAGCTACTCTTCAAATCCTGTAAATCTAGTTATTTTAGAACGTCCTGTGCTGGCCAAAAAAAATTTACGAGCTGGAATGATAAACTATATCTGAGTATTTCCAGCTCGTATTTTTTTTAACAGCTAACCCGGAAAGCCAAAAACTGCCGCGTTCTGCTCATACTTTCCTTTTTCGCTTTCTCCTATCCGCAACCTCTAAGCGAGCCAGTGCCTTACGCAAAGCAGCTTCTGCCATTGCCGATTCATCCCGCGATGTAGATTGAGCCAGTTTCTCCTCAGCCCTTCTTTTGGCATCTTCGGCTCTGGCAATATCAATATCCTCTGCTCTCTCCGCCGCGTCTGCCAGCACTATCACGCGGTCTGGGCGAACCTCAAGAAAACCTCCACCAATTGCCAGATTAAATTCTTCTGCGGACTTCCGGGCGATCAGTTCCCCGGGGGCCAAAGCAGTCATCAGGGGTGCATGTTTGGGAAGGATACCCAATTGTCCTTCCTTACCCGGAGCAATTACAATATCCACATCGTCGGAAAACACCACTTGTTCCGCTGTAACAACGTCTAATTTAATGGTCATTTATCTAACCCTATTGCTGTAATTTCTGTGCAGCTTCCACGGCCTCATCTATAGTACCCACCATAAAGAAAGCCTGTTCCGGAAGAAGGTCATGCTTCCCCTCCAGGATTTCTTTGAATCCGCGGACAGTTTCTTTCATGGATACATACTTTCCGGGCCTACCGGTGAAAGCTTCACCGACAAACATCGGCTGAGTTAAGAATCTCTGGATTCTTCTCGCCCTTGCGACTGTAATCTTATCATCTTCACTAAGCTCTTCCATACCCAGAATACTGATGATATCCTGTAAATCTTTATAACGCTGGAGGACCTGTTTTACTCTGATAGCCACATCATAATGCTCTTCACCCACCACACGGGGTTCAAGTATGCGAGAACTGGATGTCAGTGGGTCGACAGCCGGATACAAACCCTGAGCTGCGATAGACCTGTCCAGAGCCACAACAGCATCCAGGTGACCGAAAGTGGTGGCTACACCCGGATCGGTATAGTCATCAGCAGGAACATATACAGCCTGGAAAGACGTAATAGAACCGCTCCTGGTGGAAGTAATTCTCTCTTCCAGGTCTCCAACTTCCGTGGAAAGGGTCGGTTGATAACCTACGGCTGATGGCATGCGTCCCAGCAAAGCTGAGACTTCCATACCGGCCAGGGTATAACGGTATATATTATCGATAAATAACAGAACATCCATATTCTGGGAATCACGAAAATATTCTGCCATGGTTAAGCCGGTTAAACCAACGCGAAGACGGACGCCCGGCGGCTCATTCATCTGACCGAATACCATGACCGTCTTATCCAGAACACCGGAAGCTTTCATTTCATTCCAAAGATCATTACCTTCACGGGAACGCTCCCCGATTCCGGTAAACACTGAATATCCGCCATGAGCCGTAGCAATATTGCGAATCAACTCTTGAATGATAACGGTTTTTCCTACACCGGCACCACCATAAGCGCCAATTTTACCACCCTTGGTAAACGGTGTAATTAAATCGAGAGCTTTGATACCGGTTTCCAGAGTCTGGGTAGTCTTTGCCTGTTCTTCAAATGTAGGCGGCAGACGGTGAATTCCCCAGCGTTCCTCGGCTTCTACCGCTCCCTTATCATCCAGCGGTTCTCCCAAAACATTAAACAGTCGGCCCAATGTGGAATTACCAACCGGTACTTTTACCGGTGCACCAGTATCTATAGCTTCTGCTCCCCTCTCCAGACCTTCTGTCGGAGACAGAGATACGCACCGAACCCATTCGTTTGGCAAATGGGATTCGGCTTCCAGCACAATTCTCCCACCATCCCCGGAAACTTCAATAGCATTATACAATGCCGGCAACTGGCCGGGTGGAAACTCTACGTCTACCACCGTTCCAATTACCTGTACAACTTTCCCTTTTGACATAAAATCCTCCTGTGTTTAAGCTATAGCAGCTGCACCACCGACAATATCCAATAGTTCGGAGGTAATCGACTCCTGACGGGCTTTATAATATGCCAGAGTTAGCGATTCAACAAGCTCATTCGCGCTCTCGGTGGCATTACGCATCGCAACCATACGAGCTGACTGCTCACTGGCAATAGATTCAAGAATTGCATGATAAATCTCAGATTCAATAAAGTTGGGCAACAACTGGTTAAGTACCGCCATCGGGTCAGGTTCAAAAATAAAGTCCGAGTATTGGGTCCTGGCATTTTCATCCGGTACTACCGGTAATATTTGCTGCACTACCGGTATCTGTTTCATAGTATTAACAAATTGAGGATAAGCGATATAAACCATATCTATTAAACTGCTGGTATAATCTTCAATGATGATACGAGATATGGGCAACGTATCCAGCAAACTCGGTTTATCCCCCAGTTTGCTAAACTCAGCACGGATTTCCCGTCGGTAACGCCGCATATGGTCAATGCCGCGCCTTCCTACCGCAACCAGAGTTACCGGCACCTGTTGCTCCAGAATAAAAGATGACACCTTGCGGTTCAAACTTGCATCCAGACCGCCGGATAAACCCCGGTCCGGCGTTATATGCACCACGGCAATCTTTTTTACCGGCCGGCATTGGAGAAGAGGATGCGTTCCCTCACCGGTGGAAGGCAGCGCTGCCAGATCGGCTATTACCTGTCTTATCTTCTCGGAATAGGGCCGGCCGGCCAGACCGCGCTCCTGGGCTTTACGCATCTTGGAACTGGCTATCATTTCCATTGCTTTGGTAATTTTAGCTGTATTCTGGACACCCCGTATACGTTGTCGTATTACACGTGTATTGGCCATATTGATCCTTTACCTGCAACTTATAAGGTTAAACCCTGTTTAAACTGCTGAATTGCTTTCTTCAGAATTTCTTCAGATTCAGGACTGAGGTCTGCGGTTGACGCTATATCCTTTAACAGGTTCGAGTAAGAGGCCTCGATAAATCTGTAAAATTCGCTCTCAAATTTCTGTACCTTTTCCACAGGTATATCATCCACATAACCATTGTTTACGGCATACAGGATAATTACCTGTTTTTCCAGTGAAATGGGTGAAAAGACCGGCTGTTTTAATACCTCGATAATTCTTTTACCCCGGTTCAACTGGTCGCGGGTAGCTTTATCCAGTTCAGCGCCTCCGAAAGAAGCAAAAGCTTCCAGAGACTGGTATTGAGATAATTCTCCTTTTAATCTACCTGCCACTTTCTTCATGGCTTTGGTTTGCGCCGAGCTACCCACACGGGATACCGACAAACCTACGTTTAGAGCCGGACGAATATTGGCATTGAATAAGTCAGCTTCCAGAAAAAGCTGACCATCAGTAATAGAAATCACATTGGTAGGAATATAGGCCGACAAATCACCGGCCTGAGTCTCGATTATTGGCAAAGCCGTCAAGGAGCCGCCTCCATACTTCGGAGATAATTTGGCTGCTCTCTCCAGCAAACGACTGTGCAGATAAAATACATCCCCGGGATAAGCTTCGCGTCCAGGTGGACGCCGCAGCAGCAGGGACATCTGACGATAAGCCCACGCATGCTTGGACAGGTCATCATAAATAACCAGAGCGTCTTTTCCGGACTCCATAAATTCCTCACCCATGGCACATCCGGCGTAAGGCGCCAGATATTGCAGAGCAGCCGCATCGGCAGCATTGGCAGCTACCACGATAGTATGCTCCATGGCGCCATACTCTTCCAGTGAATTGACTACTTGAGCCACTTTTGACGCTTTTTGACCGATGGCAACATAGATGCAGATCAGATTTTGCCCCTTCTGGTTGACGATAGTATCCAGAGCTATGGCAGTTTTACCCGTTGTACGATCGCCGATAATCAACTCTCGCTGACCGCGACCGATAGGTATTAAGCTGTCAACGCACTTGATACCCGTTTGCACAGGAGTATTCACTGAGTCACGAACTACAACATTAGGAGCAATCCTCTCGATAGGTCTGATCTTATCGGTTTTAATCGGTCCTTTACCATCTATGGGCCGCCCAAGAGAATCAACTACCCTTCCAACCAGGGCATCGCCGACGGGAACCTCAGCGATTCTGCCGGTTGTCTTGACCTCATCTCCTTCTTTAATCCTGGAGAAATCACCCATGATAATTGCAGATACGCTGTCTTCTTCCAGGTTTAAAGCCACACCCATTATTTTATCGGGGAATTCCAGAAGTTCATTATATTTACAGCCGGATAGGCCATGAATTCTGGCGATGCCATCACCAACTTCTACAACAGTACCGACATCGGTCATAGTTACGGCCATGCCAAACTGCTCTATCTGCTGTTTTATCACAGAAACAATATCTTGACCTTTAGTTGCCATCTAGACACCTCTCTACAGCAGGCTGGAGTCTGGATTTTAAGACATCCAAACTCCAGCCTCCAATTGATTATTGTTTACCTTGGATTAATGTATCCACAACTGTCGGGTCTGCCAGAGTACTGGTATCTCCCAGATTACTGACATCACCGGCGGCAATTTTCACCAGAATCCTGCGCATAATTTTGCCGCTTCGGGTCTTGGGTAGGCCATCTGAAAATTGAATTTTATCCGGGCTGGCAATAGGACCTATAACCTTGCGGACATGAGTTACCAGCTCTTTCCTTAAATCATCGGTTCCTTCTTTGCCGGCTTTCAAGGTAACGTAGGCATATATTCCCTCACCCTTGATGGCATGGGGCATACCCACAACCGCTGCTTCTGCAACCGAAGGATGAGCAACCAGAGCACTTTCGACTTCAGCTGTACCAATACGGTGTCCTGACACTTTGATTACGTCATCAATGCGGCCCATCAACCAGATATAACCATCTTCATCTTTTCTGGCGCCATCGCCAACGGTATAAACACCGGGGAACTGATTGAAATATTTCTCGAAAAATGACTTCGGTTCATCCTTATCATCGCCCCAGATACGGCGCATAAGTCCGGGCCATGGTCTCTTAATGGCCAGATAGCCGCCTTCATTCACTTCAGCTTCGGTACCATCCTGTCTTAAGATAACCGGAACAATACCCGGGAATGGCACTGTGGCAGAGCCCGGTTTCTGAGGTACGGCGCCTGGCAACGGCGTAATAACATGGCCACCGGTCTCGGTCTGCCAGTATGTGTCAACGATGGGACACTTGCTCTTACCGATGTTTTCGTAGTACCACATCCAGACTTCCGGATTAATCGGCTCACCGACGCTGGCCAGTATCCTGAGTGAAGATAGATCATGGGAATTCACGTAATCCATGCTCTCTCTCATTAAAGAACGAATTACTGTTGGTGCGGTATAGAATACGCTAACCTTATATTTTTCGATGATTTCCCAGAACCTGTCCGGCTTCGGATAGGTAGGAACGCTTTCGAATAATAAGGATGTACCGCCGTTAGCCAGAGGACCATAAATACAATATGAATGTCCGGTAATCCATCCGATATCGGCCGTGCACCAGAGGATATCCTCGTCCTTAAGATCGAAGTCCCATTTTGTGGTCTGATATGAATAAAGCAAATAGCCAGCCTGGGTATGGACTACACCCTTGGGTTTTCCGGTGCTTCCACTGGTGTACAGGATGAACAACGGGTCTTCTGCATCCAGAACCTCGGGTTCACACTCAGCTTTGATATCCGGTTCAGCCATCAGGTCATGCCACCAAAAATCGCGGCCTTCTTTCATGGTAATCTCAACATTGGCTCTCTTGACCACTATAGCTTTCTGTATGCTTTCATTAGCAGCCATAGCCGTATCAGCACCGGCTTTACTGGCAACAGTCTTACCGTTGCGATAATACCCATCGGCACAAATCAGGATATTAGCCTGGCTATCGGCAATCCTATCGCGAAGAGCTTCTGCACTGAAACCGCCGAAGACGATAGTATGTATAGCACCGATTCTGGCACAGGCCAGCATCGATACTGCCAATTCGGGAATCATGGGCAGGTAAATACATACCCTGTCGCCCTTTTTTACTCCCAGCTTCTTCAGTACATTAGCACATTTGTTAACCTCATAATACAATTCCTGATATGTAAGAGTGCGCGTTTCGTTTAAGGGCTCACCCTGCCAGATAATGGCGGCCTTATTTCTTCTCCAGGTTTTGCAATGACGATCAATACAGTTATAGCTGACATTTAATTTTCCGCCAATAAACCATGAATGCTTGGCCTTGGCAAAATCCTCAACCATTACCTTATTCCATTTTTTATACCAATCTAACTGCTGCGCCATTTCGCCCCAAAAACCTTCGGGGTCATCGATAGACCGTTTGTAAATCTTCTTGTACTCGTCCATGCTCTTGATATAAGCTTTTTTGCTAAGCTCTTTGGGAGGTTCGAATATTCTCTTCTCCTCCATCATGGAAGTGATACCGCTTTCGGGCATTAAAATCCTCCTATACTTTACTTTAATTTACATTCATGTATAATCTAATCTTGATTACTTTTCTACCTGCTCAGACTATCTCTCTAATCAATATCCTGATTCACATGAGATTATGTTATATATTATGAACCTGCATTATACAATTCGTTCCGAAGCGCCGCCAACCGACTTCGAGTGCTGCCATCAATGATTTTACCACCGACTTTAGCTACTATACCGCCGATTATTCCCTCATCCACATTCACCGTCAAAATTACCTTCTTACCGGATATGTTGCTAAGACGTTCTACCAGTTTACGCTGTTCTTCCTGATCAAGGTTCACAGCCGTCGTGACTGTGGCCTTCTCTACGCCGCGAGACCTGTCTAACAATTCCTGATAACCTGCATATATATCT
The DNA here is from genome assembly GCA_964541585.1 of uncultured Dehalococcoidales bacterium. Lineage (GTDB taxonomy): Bacteria > Chloroflexota > Dehalococcoidia > Dehalococcoidales > UBA3254 > CAZIQW01. The sequence continues at coordinate 7,817 of CAZIQW010000038.1, forward strand.
TGAACTAACCCGAAAATACCCTTTTCAATAAGAATATTAGCCAGATTCATCGCCAGAGGACTGATATCCAGCGGTTGACTGCTGAGAAACCTGCTTTTCTCAGCATTAGGGAATCGTGGATTCTCCATCACGGAAATGAAGTCGGGGTTCTGCGTTAACACTGCCAGCTTTTGCAAATCGCTCTGCCACTTATCCAGTTCTTGATGCTCCTGCGCAATCTCGAACACTGCTTGAGAATAACGTTTTGCTCGCGATAAATTTTCTGCCAATATTGCTTCTCCGTTTATTATCCCTTATTTAAGGTCTGGCTCTCTTTTAAAACTTTGTCTATCAGCACTTTATGAGACTCTTTATCCAGAGTTTCTCCGATAACTTTCCCGGCGGCCATAATGGTTAAATCCGCAAATTTCAAACGCAGTTCTTCGATAGCGTTATCTCGTTCAGCATTGATGGCTTGCCGAGCCTTGTCTATTATTACTTCAGCATCCTGTTTAGCCTGTTCCTGAGCACTTGCCCGGATTTCTTCACTGGTTTGGGTCGCTCGTGCAATAATCTCCATCCCTTGCTGGCTGGCAGATTGAACCTGTTTCTTGATTTCTTCTTCGGCATTCAAGGATTGTGTCTTTACAGCTTCTGCCTGTTCCATACTTTCTTTAATCCTGTTAGACCGTTCATCGAGCGTGCTTAGTATTCTCTTATAAGCAAAGAGGTATAACACTACTAGCAGGATAATGAAACTTATCAGCTGTGATATTAATAGTGGTAAATTTATTCCTAATTCTCCCATATCTTACCTCTTCTACCAGCACCAAATGATTATCAATCTATTTTTTTGCTGCAAAATTTAACCCGCTTAAAAGTCGAATCATCAGGTTACATTTGAATAATTCGTTAAACAACCATAGCTAAGAGAATGCCCATAACCAGCGCGTAAATGGCGACCGCTTCTGCCAATACAATAGCCAGAATCATATAGGTCATAATCGAGCCTCTGGCTTCCGGGTTTCTACCCAATGCTTGCAGAGCTCCATAACCTATCAAACCAATACCTATACCAGGACCAACCGCCCCTAAACCCATACTTAAACCGGCACCCAATAGTTTTGCTGCTTCTGCATCCATGTGATGTTATTCCCCCTTTTCGTAATTAATTAGCTACTGCAGAATATGATCCGGATTTGTTTATCTTTGTCTGTTCTAATGACTCATCTTTAGAACTCTTGGCTTCTTCAACATGTTCTTCTCCATGACTGGCTACTGCAATCGATGTAAATATCAAGGTCAACATGCTGAATGCCAGAGCCTGAACAAAACCGACTAACATTTCCAACCCGTAGATAAGAGTTGACAATACCCACGGGACCAGATAACTAATGCTCAGGAGTAATATCTCTCCAGCCGTCATATTACCAAATAAACGGAAGGTGAAACTGACGACACGAATAATATGGCTTAATAGCTCCAGAAGGCCTACAAATAAATCGATAACGCCAAACATCACGGAGCCAACCGCACTTTTCAATTTTCCCTGAAACAAAAGCCTGATACCCTGAGCTATTTTCCCAAACTGAAAGAATTGCCCAAAGAATTTAAAGCGCATGGCTTTAATACCAAAATACCAGATGGTGCAAAAAGCGATAATGGCTAAAGCCAGAGGCAAGTTAATATCGGTATTGGCTCCCCGAAGCAACGGTACGGCAACAAGATGACCGCCATGCATAATATTGACGGTAATGGAACCATAACCTGGAATCAAGCTGGTCCAGGCATTTACAAACACAAATAGAAAGATTGTAGCCACTACGGGAAAAACCTGACGGCCATATTTCGGGCCAGCCATGCTTTCACAAAGGTTGAATAATGTAGTAATGGGGAACTCGATGGCGCTTTGTAATCTGGTGGGAATGATCCTCATTTTCCGTGTTAAACCCACAAATAAAATCAGAATTATAATCATGGAAATTAAGGTGGTAATCATTGTGTTGGTAACAGCAAAAGACCCTATATTGAAGATACCCTCAGGAGGTAATTCCGGGGCCGGCATAGGAACACTCATCCAGCCGGGTAGTGAAAATTCAACACCAAACGTCTGTAACAACTTACTACCTACCGGACCACCGGCTAATGTGAAAATCATTAGGGCTAATAGAACAACCGCAATAAGAATAAAAACAGGGAAGGAACACCCCAGGACTCTCTTTTTTGGCACCTTATCTCCTTTCCCGCTTGTTTTTGCTATTATTGTCTTTTAATAGAGGCAAAACCATTTGATAAACACCCCAAAATGCGACAACCAATCCCAACACTAAACCCACCAGCAACAGTATCGGTTGTGTATTAAATCTGTTATCGAGCCACAAACCTCCCCATACGCCAAGAAATATACATATTCCTATATAAAAAGCTGCTCCAATCAGCCTTACGGCTGGACCCCATTTTTCCATTATTATCCAGCCTGATTTCGTATTTTAATTTTCAGATTTCCAAAGTATAAAGCGTATTATATATAGACATATGTGACTATTGTCACATCCTTTCCTAAATTATACCACTTTACCAAATAATGGCAACATTGATTTTGGAGGCCTGATAGAAAGCTTCTGTAAAAGGATACCGGCCACACTTAATTATTCACTGTTCGTAAAATGCCGCGCTATCTACTGGGGTTGAAATTTTAATCCCAGGTAAAAATTTGCCGCGCATCGCCTCTATATCTATCCAGAAATATACACATATCCAGCACATCATCAGCCGTAATTACTATATCTTTGAACAGTTGAATCTCACTATCGGTAAGGTCTGTAAGGTTTTCAACCCCTCCGGATGCAGAATCCTCATCGATTAGAGCTGCTAACAACGATTGAGAATGGCAAGAGCCGCAGCAGACTTCAACGACCCACATGTCATCATGATGACCGAGAATATTGATGTTTTCTTCTTCGTAGGAATATCCGCAGACTTCACACCTGGATACAGCCATGAACTGCCTGATAAGATTCTCACCCGACAAGCATGTTCTCCATTTCCGGAGGTTCACTTATGATTTACGTTTATCGAAGTCCTCCAAGTCAAGGGTATTAATGAAATCGTAGAAGGCAGACATTTTTTTCATCTCATCGCTGCTAACCTGAGTATCAGCATCCTTCTCCGTCATCCCATCCATGGAAGCTACCGGCTTTCCTGTTTCCCTATCCAGGAGAATACCGGCTTTATCCAGAACCGCTTCTTCGGCAAAGATGGGAACCTCCGCCCGCACCGCTAACGCCAGAGCATCACTTGGACGAGAATCGACCTCCATCTGCTCTCCATCAACGCTAAGTAGTATCTTAGCAAAAAAGGTGTCATTCTTTAAATCGCTGACTACAATAGAGTTTATCGTTGCCCCCAGGGCATCAATAATGGAACATAGTAAATCATGCGTCAGAGGACGAGGTACATTCACCCCCTGTAATTTTACAGCAATCGCATCTGCTTCAGAAGGTCAGATCGGAAGAGCACACGTCTGAACTCCAGTCACCGCTCATTATCT